>JANLUN010000676.1:0-3425 GCA_031363505.1 Planctomycetota bacterium
GCGACCTCTCCATCGGCGAGATGGCGCGCATGGCGAGCGCCGACATCCAACGCAACTTGAAAGAGGTCGAGTCGCAGCAGACCGTGCCGCGCTCACTTCCCGCGAGCGCCGCCGCGAAGAGTTCGGCCGATGCGAACTCGCCGCCATCGCCGAACGTTGCGCCCACGCCATCGAGTGTCGTGCCCGTGCCGCCAACCGTTGTGCCCTTGCCGCCGGCCGGGTTAAACGGCGAGACGCGCGTGTCCAGCACTTCGAACGATCCGCCGCCGTCGCGCTGAAGCGCCCGGGCATGTTTCGTCTCGGCTACAACACGAACGGGCTCGCGCACCACCGATTGCTCGATTCGTTCGAGCTGCTCGCGGAGCTCGGTTACGAAGGCGTCGCGATCACGCCGGACGTCGGGGAGCTCGACCTCTACCACCTCCGCCCGCAGTTCGTGGCCGAGGTGCGTCGTGCGGCCGAGGATCACGGGCTCTCGCTCGCGATCGAAACCGGCGCGCGGTTCGTCCTCGATCCGCGGCGGAAGCACCGGCCGAACCTGATCGAGGAGAGCGCGCCCGAACGCGATCGCCGCGTCGACTTCCTGCGTCGCTCGATCGACCTCGCGAAGGACCTCGACGCCGAGATCGTGTCGCTGTGGTCGGGTGCGAGTCCGACGGGGGAGCACGGCGACGCGGCCGCGGTCCATCCTTCCTCGCGAGTCGGCGAAGCATCGTCTCGGGCCGGCGAGGCGTCGTCTCGCGCCGGCGCAGCATCGACGCCCGTCGAGCGAACATTCGATCGCCTGTGCGCTGGGCTCCTGCCCGTGCTCGACCACGCGCGGTCGTCGAACGTGCGCATCGCGTTCGAGCCCGAGCCGGGCATGTTCATCGAGCGTCCATCGGGCTACCTCGATCTCGTCCGCCGCCTCGGAGCACGCGGAGACGAGCTCGGCCTGTGCCTCGACGTCGGCCACCTCCTGGTCACGCGCGACCTGCCGGTCGGGAAGCAGATCGAGACGCTCGCGCCGCGCCTCCTCCATATACACCTCGACGACGTCGCCGGCGGCGTTCACGAGCACCGGATGTTCGGAGAGGGGGAGCTCGATCTTGTCGAGACGATAAAGACCCTGATTCGCGTCGGTTATGCCGGGATGGCGGCGGTCGAGCTGTCACGGGACAGCCATCGCGGGGCACAGATTGCCGCCGCAGCGATGGCCGAGCTGCGTCGCGCCATCCTTCACAGAACGTGAGCTTGCTCAGGAATCCACACTCGGTTCACAATGCCTCTCCCGAAATACGCGTGGCGCTCCCCGCCGCGCGGCTTCGAGAGGAGGACCGGATGTCGAACGTGGAGAACGGTCTGCAACTCTGCCCCACCCGAGTCGATGGGGCCCCCGTGCTGTTCGCGCACAAGGTGACGCAGGGCCAGTGCCAGGACCGCCAGCGCGGGCACTATCACAAGTGCTTCACCTGCGCCTACAACAACGCCTACGTCCAGAAGAACGGGCTCTCACCCGCCGAGCGGCTCGAAGTGAAACACAAGGTCAAGGCGGGGTAGTCGCCGGCGAGCGTGATTCGAGCGTGAGAAGGGATACCTCGGGCGGCGCGAGGAAGCGGACGCGCGGCGCGCAGTCGTGCTCCCAGCCGAGCCCGCGGCTGACATAGATCTGCCGGCCTTCGAGCTCGTGCAAGCCGCCCGCCGCGACGTGCCGCGGAACTTCGGAGAGCGTGATCGGCGGACCGTAGAACGGGAGCTGGACCTGACCGCCGTGCGTGTGGCCGGCGACGACGAGGTCGACGCGCGAACCTGATGGAAGCGCGTAGATCACGTCGGGTCGGTGCGCGACGACGATGCGCACGTCGCCGTCGCCGGGTGACGTTTCGATCTGCCGCAAGACGTCGCGCGCGGGCGCGCTGAACTCGAGGTCGACTCCGCACAGCGTGATGCGCCGGTCGCCGTGGCGGAGCTCGACGATCTCGTTGTCGAGGAATCTCACGCGCGTCTCTTCGAGCAGGACGCTCGCCTTCTTCTTCGCCTCGCAGTTGCCTTGCACGAAGTACACGCCGAGCGGTGCGTCGAGCGGAGCGAGGAGCGTGCGGAAGTCGTCGATGGCAAGGTCCAGTTCGCGTCCACCGAGCTGGATGAGATCGCCCGGGATCAAGATGAGGTCCGGCTTCGCGGACATGATGCGCGCGACGGCATCGCGCTCGCGATCGGTGATCGACACGCATTGGATGTCGGCGAGAACGCCGATCACGATCGGATCGGTTCCCGCGCGTTTCAGTGACAGTGCGACGGTCGTGCGCTCGGTGACGAGCATGTAGGGCTCGACGAAGCTCGAGTACAGGCCGATCGGAACGAGTGCGAGGCTCGCGATGCACGCGCCGCGGACCGGCTTCGTGAGCACGACCTCCTTGCGCCGCAGCAGCACGAGTCCCATCAACGGCAGCAGGACGAACGTGTCGAGATAGACGAGGTGAATGCAGAGGAAGCGCGAGATCCGCATCCCCATGAAGAGCTGAAAGCCGACCCACAGCGCCAGTGCGCCGAAGGCGAGCAGCACACGCGGCACGTCGACGCGCGGCTCGCGCCGAAAGAAGAGGACGAAGCAGACGAGGACGATGTTCGTCGCAACGGCGGTCCAAGCGACGATAGCGCCGACGAGTTCGTTCGAAAGCCAATGGGGACGCTGGAAGGGCATTTCGAAGCAGTGAACGGTCTCGGTCGCGCGAACGCTCTCGCGCATGGCGACGAGCTCAGACTAACACTGGCTCGGAATGCGGGTTTCGGAGATTCTCTACACGCGCGCCGCGTCGAGGATCTCTTTCTCCGTCAGAAGGCGCGGCGTCTTCTTCGCCAAGTCGAGCACGCGTTGCACCGCGTCGTCCGACGCGCGCACGCCGCGCTTCTCGAGGAAGTACGTCACGTTCGACTTGCCGCTCATCGGTCCGACGGCGATGACTTGCTCGAGCCCGAACAAGTCCGCCGGCACGCCGGAGTAGACGCGGTTGGCGAGCCAGTGATCGCCCTTCTTGAAAGCCTTGATCACTGCCGCTGCGTGCACGCCGGTCGCGGTCTCGAACGCGTCCTTGCCGAACACCGGATAGTTCGCGGGGATCGGAAGGCCGACGTACTCGCTCGCGAGGCGGCAGTACTCGCCGAGGCGCGACAGATCGTTGTCGATCCGCCCGTTCAGCTTGAGGTTCACGAGCAGGAGATCCATCTCCGTGTTGCCCGTGCGCTCGCCGACGCCGAGCGCCGTTGCGTGCACGCGCGTCGCGCCGGCGTCGATCGCGGCGAGCGAGTTGATCAGGCCCAGGCCGCGGTCGCGGTGACCGTGCCAGTCGATGCCGACGTCGACGCCGAGTTCCGTCACGAGGTCCTTCACGAACCCGACGAGGTTCTTCACGCCCTCCGGCGTCGCGTGTCCGCACGTGTCGCAG
>JANLUN010000677.1:0-3262 GCA_031363505.1 Planctomycetota bacterium
TCGGGATCGGGTGGTGGGGGCCCGGGGTGAGCGTGCATGCCCCGAAGATACCGGCGCGGCTGTCTCAGCGCTCTTTTCGAGCGGGACGCGTCCGCGGATCAAGAGCGATCCGGATCGACCCAGCTCAGTCGAGCTCGCCGATCTCCGACAGCGCGCTCTCGACGTCCTGCGACGGAATGCGGCTGTTCGCGCGCACTGCTTCCGCGAAACCGTCGATCTCGGTCGCGGAGTTCTCCGCCGCGAGCGCGGCACCGACGCACGTCGCGTGCACTTTGATCGGGCCGTTGCGCACCTGGCCGTAGAACTCGACCGAGCGCAACACGACGACGCGGAACGCGCCCTCGGCGATCGGTTCGCCGCACTGCTGACATTTCGAGCGGCCCGTCGACGCGCGCTCGACGTACGGCGCTTCCTGCTTCTCCTTGCGCTTCTCCTCCGCCGCTTCCGCGAGCTTGCGGAGCTCTTCGATCGGCGGCCGGTTCACGCCGGGTGCGGTGTAGTCGCCGGCGTACGCTTCCTCCACGGCGTCGATCTGACGCCGCGCGGCGCACGTCAGGTGATGCCAGAGGTAACCGGTGCCGAACGGACCCTCGATCAAGACGCCCAGACGCGCAATGCCCTTGTCGATCGCCTTCTTGCACGTCTTGCACTTCGAGCGGCTGGAGCGCGCGTTCTCGATGCAAAACGGCGCGAGCTGTTTTTCGACTTCGGAGGAATCGTCGGCTTCGCTCACTTCTTGGCTCCCGATTTGGCGCTGCGCGCCGGTTTCTTGCGCGCGTCGTTTGCCGGCGCGCGCTTGGACTTGTTCGATGAGATCCCGCGCTTGGGCGCGTCTGTAGCGATGCTTCGCGGGTCGTTCCCGCGCGTGGTTGTCTGTGACTCGCGCGCGTTGGTCGCGGCTTTTCGCACGACTCTCGTGCTCGAGGCGGGCTTCGCCTTGGCCGTAGGCTCCGTGCTCCCGAGTTTCGTGGTCGAGACACTTTTCCGCTTGGAATTGCGCGACAGGGCGTCCGCCGCAACCGCCAGCGGATAGCGACTCTCGCGCGCGATCCGCGCAGCGTCACGTTTCACCGCCTCGAAGAGCTTCGCGATGAGATCGTCGCGGCGCGTGTACAGCTGATAACCATCGCGATCGCGCAGATAGCCGCGCGCCGCCGGATGCTTCTTGAAGAGCTGCTCGCGTCCCATGCGCTCGGCCCAGCGCTCGAAGCGCGCGCGTTTCGCGAGCAACGCCTTGGCGAGGAATGGCATGACGACCGAGTAGTCCGCCTGCATGCTCTCGCACGTCGAGCGGAACGAATCCTTGTCGACCTTGCCCCACGTGACGGCTTCGGCCGGCGGGCACGACGAGAGCGACCCGTCGGTGATCGGCGCGGTCGTGATCTGGATGTCGTACAGGAACCCCGAGATGTTCTCGAAACCGAAGATCTGCGACAGCGCCGGCTCCGGCTGCAAGTTGAAGTTCTTCGGCACGCCGCCGCCGAGGATCAACGTGCCGAGCGCGCCGCTGCCGCTCTCGAAGAGACCCCAGTAGTGATACGCGCACGACTCGAACACTTCCTTGTGGAGGTCGAGCTCGAAGCGGTAATCGCCGTTCGTCGCCTGCGCGAGCGCCCACAGCTTCATCGAGTTGAGGAAGATCGAGCCGTCCGCCGGCGCGCCGACGAAGATCGGGATGCGTTTGCGGTGGCAGAGCGCGAGCAGTCCTTCGCTGGCGCCGTTCTGTGCTTCCTGCGCGGCATAGAGACCGCCGAGCAAGTGACGGAACTCGACGCCGGTCATCCTGCGCTGGAACTCCGGGCGCATGAGGCACGCGGAGATGAATGCGTCCTGATCGAGCAGGATCTGTTCGTCGAAGCCGATGTCGGTGACGCGGATCGTCTGCTCGTCACGCAGCGCGCCGTCGTCGCCGAAGATCGGCACTTCGTGGAACGGGTGCTTCTGCGCCGCATCGAGCGCGCGGTGACCGTCGTGGTAGCAGACCGCGTCGGTCGTCGAGAGCAGCGCGAACCAACCGGTGTCGAGGAGGGGATTGAGCCACGTCCTGTGCTGCGCGGAGACGGTGACGGGCCCCGAGATCGAGATCGTCATCGGCAAGCTCTTGCCGACGGCCTCGTCGAGGAGCGTCCACAGTCGCCGCAAGTACGCACCGCCGAACGACGGCAAGCAGTTCTCGAGGATCTCGTCGAAGTCCTCGAAGTCGGTGACCGGCCGCGCGACGAGCTCACGGCGTTCGCCAGCGGGCGTCGTTGCGCACGCGTACTGCCGACTCTTGTGGTCCTTGCGCGTGGGGGACATGGGCCGAGAGTGTACGGACGAGGGAGGAGCCGGGCTATCGGCAGTTCACCGTCTCTATGCGATCCGAGGACGTGTTTCGCACAGCGACACCGTGACGTGCGAGCGCGCGACGTCGAAGAGCGTTTCCCGCAAGTCTGTCTCGGTGCCGCGCTAGGGGAACGGCGCCGCGGAAACGCCCCTCGCACGGGGCTTCGATCCGTCGTCGCCGAGCAGACGCGCCCGCGCGGAATATCGCGCTCCAGAGAACAAGGTGTCCCCCTCCGCATCGGATTGGAGCTCGACGAGTGGCGTTGGCGACAACTCGAGGGACTCAAGCCCTCCCTCCCGACGCGACGATGCACGGCGCTCGCGACTCGCGGTCCGCGCCGTTGAAGAAACCGGACCGGTCGCGGATGCTGTGCGCCCCGATCGGCTCCCAGTTCGCGTTCCAATCCTCCCGCCCAAGACGACCGCCATGACCGAGTTCAACGCAACCGCCAAAGCGCGCTACTCGAAACAGGATTACACCGCCAAGCAACGCATCGAAGGCGTCGAGATCGTGGAGCTGAAGCGCTTCAACGACGACGGCGGAGCGATGACGGAGCTCGGCCGGCTGGACGGCGGCGTGCACAAGCAGCTCCCCGGCTTCACGGTGAAGCAGATCAACTACAGCGTGCTCGAGCCGCTGGCGATCAAGGCGTTCCACTTGCACGACCGTCAGACGGACGTGTGGTACGTGCCGCCGTCGGACAAGCTGCTCCTCGTGCTGGCGGACGTGCGCAAGGGTTCGCCGACCGAGGGGCAAGTGATGCGCTTCGTGCTCGGCGACGGCAACTCGCGCCTCGTGCGCATTCCGCCGGGAGTCGCGCACGGCTGCAAGAATCTGCGGACCGCGGCGCCGACGGCGATCATCTACTTCGTGGACGTGCAGTTCTCGGTGGACGAGCACTGCGACGAAGGCCGCTTGCCGTGGGATCATTTCGGC
>JANLUN010000714.1:0-4461 GCA_031363505.1 Planctomycetota bacterium
ATCATCGCGGCCATGATCGGCCGGCCCTTGGACAGTTTATTTCCACCGCGCCCGAAAGACTCCGCGCCCGGCCCGATCGTGCTCCAAGCGCGCGAGCACTTGACGACCGTTGTAGAAGAGCTCGACCTCGTAGCCGCGCGCTTCCAGCAGGGCCTTGAGACCGCGCGCGACGTCCGCTTCGTCGTCCACGATGAGAAGTCGCGCCGGCTTCTTGCTCTCGCGCTCGACTTGCGCGAGCCCCTCGGCCAGGACGCGCAGGTCGTTGTGCGTCGGCAGCCCGACCTCGGCCCAGGCGGACTCGATGCGGCGTTTGAGCTCGAGGTTGTAGCGCTTGAGCTCCTGCCACGCGTCGTAGTCGGGATTGTCCGGGCGCACGTCGAGATCGTCGTGCGTGTCGACCGAGAAGAAGTACTCCTCGTCGACGAGGTACTCCTGCACGACGAATTTCATGAACGGGTAGCGCGCGTTGCCGAGGCGCAGCGTGTAGCGCTCGAGCAGCACGTTGTCCATTTGACCCGGCCGCTCGAAGAGCGCGAAGAGCTCGACGAGCGTGCGCGCGCCCTCGAGATCGCGCACGCTGACGCGCGGCCGCGGGAACCCTTCACCGGGCCAGGCCAGATCGAGGTACAGCGCGACTGCGCGGCGCACGTGAGCGGGAGTCATCAGCTCCAAACGCATGCGTACTCCGCTCCCCGCGCGCGGCCGGGAGGCACGTAGCCCCCGGCGAGGCACTCACGAGGGCGCGCCTCCCGCCGCGATCACGGCGCTCTCGTCTGTGGCGCGCGTGCGCGGTTCGAGCACGTGCAGCGTACCGATGAGCTC
Organism: Planctomycetota bacterium; assembly: GCA_031363505.1. Taxonomy (GTDB): domain Bacteria; phylum Planctomycetota; class UBA1135; order UBA1135; genus JANLUN01. Next base: position 823 of record JANLUN010000714.1, read on the forward strand.
TTCGGCGCTCGCGATGCCGGCCGCTGTGAGCAGGCGATCGATGTCCTCCGACAGACGTCCGATCAAGCTCGGATCGCCGAACGAAGCGGTGCCGACCTGCACCGCGCGACATCCCACCACCAGAAACGCGAGCACGTCGTCGGCGCTCGTGATTCCCCCGCAACCGATCACCGGGATCTTGACGCTGCGCGCGCACTCCCACGCGCAGCGCAACGCGATCGGCTTGATGCCGATGCCCGAGTAGCCGCCTTGGATCGTGGCGAGTCCGGGTTTCCGCGTGCGCCAGTCGACGTGCATGCCGAGCACGGTGTTGACCGCGGTGATCGCGTCGGCGCCGGCGGCCTCGACCGCGATCGCCATCTCGGAGATGCGCGACACGTTCGGCGAGAGCTTGGCGAAGATCGGTTTCGTCGTCGCGCGGCGCACACGCTCGATCACCGTCGCGGCCATGCGCGCATCCGTCGAGAACGGCAACTTGCCGCCTTGGACGTTCGGACACGAGAGATTGACCTCGAGCGCATCGACCGCCGATTCCGCGGCGAGCGCTTCGGCCAGCTCGGCGAACTCGTCGACGCGCTCACCGCCGATGTTCGTCACGACCACGGTGTCCGCACGCTCCATGACCGGCAGGACGTCGCGCACATAGGCAGCGAGTCCACGGTTCTCGAGGCCGATCGAGTTCAGGAACCCGGCCTCTGTTTCACAGATGCGCGGCAACGGATTCCCGGGCCGCGGCCTCAGCGTGACGGTCTTGCTCACGAGTCCGCCGACCAGCGCAGGCGGCACGATGTGCTGCATCTCGAGCCCGTGTCCGAACGTCCCCGAAGCGGAGAGGATCGGATTGCGCAGCGACAGCGGAGGCAGCGAGACCGAGAGGTCGGCCATGCCCGCAATGTAAAGGCGCCGCGGTGGGCGAGCAACGGTCGCGGACCGGAGCGCGGGCACGGTCGCGGCGTTCCACTCTGCGACACGGGGCTGCGACACGAGGCCCCGCGCGTGCGCGCGGGTCACCGGCGATCGAACGAAATCATGTCTCGCGACTCGCCGGCGCGGGTTCGTTCGCGCGCTTGTCGAAGCTCGAGAGCAGCAGCAGCGCAGCTCCCACGGTGATGCACGAATCCGCCACGTTGAAAGTCGGGAAGTGCCAATCCCAGACGCCGAAGTACACGTCGATGAAATCGCGCACGGGTCCGAACGGGCGCCCGTCGTGCGGCAAGTCGAGGAACAAGTTGTCGTACAGGTTCCCGAGCGCTCCCCCCATCACGAGCACGAGCGCCGCATTGAACGCCGGACGGCCCACGCGGCTCGACACGATCCAATACGCCAAGAACACCGAGGCGACGATGCGTCCACCGATCAGCAGGTACGGGAACGACTCGAGCTGTCCGAATGCCGCGCCGGGATTCAGCGACAACATGAACGCGAACCAGTCGCCGAAGATCTCGAATCGCTGGTGGCCGTGCACGTCGAGCTGGAGTGCCGATTGGTCGCCCAACGTGTTCATCCACGAGAAGATGCCCGCCTTGCTCCACAGGTCCGCCGCGACGATGAACGCGACGATCGAAAGCCGCCGAACGACGATCGCGGCGCCCGGACGCGTCGAGCGCACTGCGACCGAGGGCGGCGCATCGGCGGATCGGGCGGACGGGGCCGGTGCGGCGGGCGGGCTTTCCATCGTTCCAGATTGAACCGCAGGTCGCGCGGCGGGGACCGCGGGTCACGCGGCAGCAAGTTCGCGCGCGGCCAGCCGGTTCAGAGCGACGCCTCTTCCTCCTGCCGCTGACACTCGATGCAGTTGCGAGCGTGCGGCACGAGCTTGAGGCGCTCCTTGAGGATCGCGTTGCCGCAGGCCTCGCACATCCCGTAGGAGCCGGCCTTGATGCGCTCGAGGGCGAGGAGAACTTCGCGCACCGTCGACTCGTCGCGCTCCATCAGCTCCAGGCTGAACTCTTGCGAGTAGCTGTCGGCGCCACCCTCGGCGGAAGATTCCTGTGGGAGAGCGCGCTCGCCGAGCGCCTCCTGCTCGAGCTTGTCGATGTCACCCGTGAGAACCGCCAGAAGGCTCCGCAGGCGTGCTTCGTAGTCCGCGAGTTCCTTCTGGGTCGGTTTCTTCGTCATGGTGGGGCGTCGAGGAGCGGGCGGAAGCCCGGGTATGGGCGATTTCGGAAGGGCGAGAAGTATAGGGACGGCCCCCCCGCGCCTCAAGCGGCGGAGTTCGCCGACAACTTGAATCGCACGTCTCGACCCGCGACGCTCAGCGCGTGTCGAAGCGTGCTTCACGGTCGAGAGAGCGCGCGGCCCCGGCGCGGCGCGAGGCCCGGCCGGCACGGAGCGGACCATCGGGGTCGCTCGAGCTCTCGGGCACGCTCGCGGGCTTCCTGGAGACGCTGCGCGTCGAGGCGGGACTCGCGCGCAATACGCTCACCGCGTACCGCACGGATCTGCGTGGCTTCTTCGCGTGGGCCGTCGATCGCGGTCTTCACGCACCGGAGGACATCAGCGCCGAGTCGGTCGTCGACTTCCTGGCCGCGCAGCGCGCCGTGGGCCGGTCCGAAACGACGGTCGCGCGCAAGCTCGTGTCGGTGCGGATGTGGGCGCGATTCCTGGTCGCTGAAGGGCGGCTGAAGCGCGACCCAACCGCGCTGCTCCAAGCGCCGATCCTGCGTCGATCGCTGCCGCGTTCGCTGAGCATCGCGGAAGTCGAGGCGCTCCTCGCCGGTGCTGCCACTGCCGACAACGACGACTGGCGCGCCGAGCGAGACCGCGCGCTCCTCGAAGTGCTCTACGCGTGCGGAGCGCGCATCAGCGAAGCGATCGGGCTGCGCACCGACGCGATCGAGCCGACGCTGCGCGTGCTGCGCCTCACAGGCAAAGGCTCGAAGACACGCATCGTTCCGATTGGGACGCGTGCTCGCGAAGCGCTCACGCAGTGGCTCGCGAACGGCCGCATGTCGCGTCCGAACGCCGTGCGCAGTCCGTGGGTGTTCCTCTCGCGCTCGGGCGGGCAGATGACGCGCGTCGAGGGCGGGCGGCGCGTCAAGGCCGCCGCGCGGCGAGCGGGCCTCGCGGAGGACGTGTCGCCGCACACACTCCGCCACTCGTTCGCGAGCCACCTCGTGGAAGGCGGCGCGGACCTGCGCAGCGTGCAAGAGATGCTCGGGCACGCGTCGATCCAAACCACCGAGATCTACACGCACGTCGACACGGAGCACGTGGCGGGATTGCACCGGCTCTACCATCCGCGCGCTTGAAGCCTCGCGCGCGAGGCCGAAGCTCGAGTCCGGCGCGCGAGGCATCGCGCGCGCAGCCACCCGCGGATCGCTCCGGTCAGGGGTTCTCCCGATTCGCTGGGCCCGCTTGAATTCGCACCACGCAATCGCGCGTCGGCGTTAGAGTTTGCATTTGTTGACGTGCGGCGTCCTCGGTGAAAGCCGCGGCACGCGCTCTCTTTGATCTCGCCCCGCAACCCAAGGGCCTGGCCGTGACCGCATCGCCGGGCTGGAGACCTCGCAACATGATTTCGCAACTTGCACTCTTGGCCGCGATCGGCTCGGGCATCACGCCGAGTTCCGACGCGACACTCGCGTCGGCGCCGACGTCACCGGCGACGCCCGCGCCCATCCAGTCGAACTTCTGGTG
>JANLUN010000726.1:0-3147 GCA_031363505.1 Planctomycetota bacterium
GACGTACCAGCCTTTTTCTGTCATCGCAGCCGATCTCGACGGCGACGGGAATCTCGACCTTGCGTCCGCGAATGCAGGCAGCTCCACGCTCACGATCTTCTTCCAAGAGAGCCCCGGCGTCTTCGGCTCGACGCCGCTCTCCCTTGGAAACGAGATCGTGACGCGCTATCCCCAATCCGTCACCGCTGCCGACCTCGACGGCGACGGGGATCTCGATCTCGCCTCTGCGAACACAGGCGGCCAGACGCTCGCCATCTTCTTCCAGGAGAGCGCCGGCGTCTTCGGTTCGACGCCACTTTCCCTTGGAAACGCGAGCGTGACGAATGCTCCCCGATCCGTCACTGCAGCGGACCTCGACGGCGACGGGGATCTCGATCTCGCCTCGGCGAATGCAGACAGCCACGCGCTGACGGTCTTCTTCCAAGAGAGCCCGGGCGTCTTCGGCTCGATTCCGCACTCCCTTGGAAATGCGAGCGTGACGAGCCTCCCTCAATCCGTCATCGCAGCCGACCTCGACGGTGACGGGGATCTCGATCTCGCCTCGGCGAACTGGATCAGCCGCACGCTCACCGTCTTCTTCCAAGAGCGCCCCGGCGTCTTCGGCTCGACCCCCCTCTCCATTGGAAACGCGAGCGTGACGAGCCTCCCTCGATCCGTGATCGCCGCGGACTTCGACGGCGATGGGGATCTCGATCTCGCGTCGGCAAACCAGGGAAGCCACACGCTCGCGGTCTTCTGGAACAACCACTGAGCCGCGTGACCGGGAGATCGTGGTGCGCATGAAGAGGCCCCTGACCGTGTCCCCTTGACCTGCTCCGGCTCCGTACTACGCGGATCGGCGCAGCGTCGCGCCGATCCGCGCGGCGCTAAGCTGCCGGCATGCAGATCACGAAGCTCGCCACCTTGTCATGTCTGTCGCTCGTCGCGTGCACGGCCACATCCGAGTCCACACCGTCCGCGGCGTGGCACGGTGACATCGAACGCTGGGGCTCGTTGCGCGAAGCACTGCGCGACGGGCAAGACCAAGCACGCGTCGCCGTGGCCGACGTCGCGCGCAAGAACATCTACGCCCTCGGCGCGCTGGACGGCCTGCGCGGCGAGATCACCGTCGTCGACGGCGAGGTGTGGATCTCGGAGGGTCACGTGAAGAACCCTGTGACCACGCGCGGAACCGCGACGAGTGCAAACGCGACCGTGCTGTTCGCAGCCGAAGTGCGCGAGTGGCGCGAGTTCGTCGTCGACAAGGCCGTCGACCCATCCGAGCTCGACGCGTACATCGCGCGTCAAGCGGAGGCTGCGGGACTCGACACGACCAAGCCGTTCCCATTCCTCGTCGAAGGCGGACTGCAGCACTTGGAGATGCACGTCATCGCCGGCGAGTGTCCGATGCGCGCGCGCATGCTGCGGCAGCCGATGACTTCGCCGGCCTACCAGCTCCACGCCGATTCGACCAAGGGCCGCTTGGTCGGCATCTACGCCACGGATTCCTCTGGGATCCTGTGCCACATGGGCTCCAAGACCCACGTGCATGCGTTGCTCGAGCGCGACGGCGGAATGACCGGACACGCCGAGACCGTCGGCCTAGCCGCGGGCGCCGTGCTCAAGCTGCCCGCCGGCTAGATGAATCGGTGAGCTCGTAGCACCGCGGTCGCTCGCAGCCGAGTCCGCGCTCGCAGCCGAGCGTGCGCCCGAACTAACCCTTCAGCTCTTCGAGCATGCCGTTCAGATCGTCGGCGTGCTCTACTTCCATCGCGAGGATGCCCTCGAGCATGCGCTTCGTCGTCGTGTCCTTGTCGCCGATGTACTCGATCATCTCGCGGTAGCTGTCGATCGCGATCCGCTCGGCGATCAAGTCTTCCTTGATCATGTCGAGCAAGCCGTCGCCCTCGACGTATTCGGCGTGACTGCGCGTCAGCAATCCCGAGGGATTGAAGTCGGGCTCGCCGTTGAGCTGCACGATGCGCGCTGCGATCTGGTCGGCGTGCTGCTGTTCCTCGGTGGCGTGCGTGAGGAACTCCGCGGCGACCGCTTCGGCGTTGATGCCTTGCGCCATGAAGTGGTGGCGCCGATAGCGCAGCACGCACACGAGTTCCGTCGCGAGCGCGTCATTGAGCAGCTTGACCACCGTCGTGCGGTCGGCGCGGTAGCTCTCGGTGACCGCACCTTGCTCGATGTGCTTGCGCGCCCGCTCGCGGAGGGTCTTGACGTCGGTCAGGAAGGGCTTGTTCTTCGTCATGTCGTGCTCCGGTTCGTGAAAGGCCGTCGAGCATCATCGCGCAGGCGACGCCGCGCATCACGCCAATTGTCGCGGGAGCGCCTTGTCGCAGCGCATCCCTATCCTGTTCGCGGACCACTAGGCACAATCAGGTACCCGACCGGAGCCCGACTGAAGCAGGAGCACTTCAATGAACGCCCGCACACGTCTCGACATCAGCATCCACGCTTGCATCGCCGCGTTCGTATGTTCCGCAGTCGCGCGCGCGCAGCTGCCGCCCGTCCCCGTTCCGCCCGAGAATCCGATCACGCCCGCCAAGGCCGTGCTCGGCAAAATGTTGTTCTGGGACGAGCAGCTCTCGTCGGACAACACGATGGCGTGCGGCACGTGCCACATCCACGCGTCGGGCGGCAGTGATCCGCGCGTCGGCCCGACGACGCGCCATCCGGGGCTCGACGGGCAATTCAACACGCCCGACGACACGTTCGGCTCGCTCGGCGTGGTGCGCTCGGACGCGGCCGACGACTTCACACCGGATGCGCTGTTCGATCTCGCGGTGCAAGTCACGCCGCGTACTGCGCAAACCGCGATCGGCGTCGCCTTCTTCGACGAGCTGTTCTGGGACGGGCGCGCATCGGGGACGTTCGTCGATCCCAGCACGCGGTCGGTGGCGATCGCGAAGGGTGGCGCGCTCGAAAGCCAAGCGCTCGCACCGCTCGTCTCGGCCGTCGAGATGGGACACGAGTCGCGCACGTTCGCAGAGGTCGAAGCCAAGCTCGCCGATGTGAAACCGCTGCACCTCGCGAACAACTTGACGCCCGACATCGTCAGCGCCCTCGTCGTGAACCCGACCTATCCGGAGCTCTTCGAGGCGGCGTTCGGCGATCCAGAGATCACCGCGCGTCGCATCGCGTTCGCGATCGCGACGTACG
>JANLUN010000746.1:0-7917 GCA_031363505.1 Planctomycetota bacterium
CGTCGTGGTCACGGACGTCGAAATCCGGCGACGCTCGATGCAGACCGACTTCGAACTTCACGCGCCGTCGCCCGCGTTACTGACCGCGTTGGAGCTCCGGCGTGAGTGCGTCGTCATCTCGCTCGCTGACGCGCCAGCTCAGGACGTTCTCGCATGAACGAGCAATCCGCACGCGACGACGCCGTTCGCAAGGTAGCGGAGGATTACCGCCGTCGAGGCTACGACGTCGAGATCAAGCCCCGCGGGTCGAGCATTCCCGATTTCGTGGAGGGAGCCCTTCCGGATCTGATCGCGCGCCGATCGAATGAGTCAGTCGTCGTCGGGGTTCAGTACGGAACGCGCTACTCGGTCAGTGACAAATGGGGAGAGGTCGCTCGACGGGCCCGGCAGGAACCGGGCTGGCGGTTCGATCTCGTGTTCGTGGCGCCGGATGAATCCGAGCCGGTGTTCGAAGGCCTCAAGCCGTCGCTGGCTGCGCTGGAGCAACGTGCCCGATCCGCTGGGACACTGCTCCAGGGAACCGAGAGCGAAGCGGCGTTCCTCCTCCTGTGGAGCGCACTCGAAGGAACGCTTCGTCTCATCGCGGACCGCGAGACGCTCCCGGTCACGACTCTCCCGACGTCAGCGATCCTGCGAGAGCTCTACTCGGCGGGAGAGCTCAGTCGACAGCAGTTCCACGAGGCGCTGAGACTCCTGCCGATACAGAACCAGTTGGTCCATGGCGCAGGTCAACTCGAGCGCTCGGACACAGTGCATCTCCAGCGCCTGGTGCAGGACCTGCTCGCCGAAGTGAAAGCGGCTTGAGCCGCTACAACCCAGCGACGTTTCTCTCCAGCATCTCGAGCTCGAGCACCATGTCGGCTCGCCGACCGCGCTCTTCTTCGACGACGTCCGGATCCGCGCGGTCGAGGAAGCCCTGATTCGACAGCTTCGCGTCGGCACCCGTGATGCCTTGACGCACTTTCTCGGCGCGCTTCTTCAGCACATCGCCGAGCTTCACGAAGTCGACATCATCGCCGAGGTGCACGAATACTTCGATCGCACCCGCCACTGCGACGGCCGTGCCCTTCGGTCGATCGAAGCGCGTGTCGACCTCGTACGACTCGAGGAACGCGAGACCGCGCACCGTCGCCGAGTGCTCCTTCAACACCGCGCGATCCACTTCGCGCGGCGCAGCGATCAGCGCGACGAGGCGCTGCCTCTCCCCCACCATGGTCAAGTTCCGAACGCGGCGCACGGCCGCCACCAAGTCTTGGATCGTCTGCATCTCCGCTTCGGCGCGTTCGTCGTGCGCGATGTCTTCGCCGGTCGGCCACGTGCTGTTCATCAGCATCGGCCTCTGCCCAATTCCGCGCTGTCCGACGCCGCTCTGTCCAAGCGTCTCGTGCAGCGCCTTCCACAAGATCTCGGTCAGGAACGGCGTGAACGGATGGAGCATCGCGAGCGTGTCGGTCAGCACGCGCACGAGCGTTCCGCGCGCCGCGGGCGCGCTGTCGTCGGTCTTCGACAAGAGGCGCGGCTTGACGATCTCGAGATACCAATCGCAGAAGTCGTTCCAGACGAAGCGGTAGAGCGTCGTCGCGGCGATGTTCAATTGGTACGTGTCGAGCGCGTTCGACACCTCGCGCCGGGTCGCATCGAGGCGCGACAAGATCCATCGATCCTCGAGGCGCGCCGCCGACTTCGAGCTGCCGTCCGTCCGCGGTCCTTCGAGGTTCAAGAGCACGAAACGCGCCGCGTTCCACACCTTGTTGCTGAACCGGAAGCCCTGGTCGAAACGCTCCGGCGACAGCTTGACGTCCTGCCCTTCCTTCGTGAGCAGGATCAAGCTGTAGCGCACCGCGTCCGCGCCGAACTTGTCGATCATCTCGATCGGATCGATGCCGTTGCCGGCCGACTTCGACATGCGCCGACCCTTCGCGTCGAGCACGGTCGCGTGCACGTTGCACACTTCGAACGGGCAGCGTTGATCTTCCGGCAGGTGATCGAGGAACTCGTACCCCGCCATCACCATGCGCGCGACCCAGAGATAGATGATTTCGCGCGCGGTCGACAGGAACTGCGTCTGATAGAAGCGCCCGAGATCGTCCGTGATGTCCGGCCAACCGAGCGTCGCAAACGGCCACAGCCACGACGACGCCCACGTGTCGAGGACGTCTTCGTCCTGCCGCACGATCGGCTTTTTCGTCAACGGGTGCGGTGAACCGATCGCGAGATCGGTGCGCGATGCGACGGGCACACCGTCCTCGTCGTACCACACCGGTATCTGGTGCCCCCACCACAGTTGGCGGCTGATGCACCAGTCGTGCACGTTCTCGAGCCAGTCGAGGTAGACCTTCGTCCAGCGCTCCGGCCTGAACTTCAGAGCGCCGGACTTCACCGCGCGAATCGCGGGCGCGGCGAGTGGCTTCATCTTCACGAACCACTGCTCGCTCACCATCGGCTCGATGACGCTCTTGCTGCGGTCGGAGATCGGCACGTTGTGCTGGATGTCCTCGACCTTGGCGAGGAGGCCCAGCTCGTCGAGCTTCTTGACGATCGCTTCGCGCGCCTTCTCGCGCGGCATCCCCACGAACTCGCCGCCGTTTTGGTTGATGCGGCCGTTTTTCTCGAGGATGTTGATGATCGGCAGGTTGTGCCGCGCGCCGCGCTCGTAGTCGGCGGGGTCGTGACCCGGCGTCACCTTCACCGCGCCGGTGCCGAACTCGGTGCTCACCGATTCGTCGGCGATGATCGGGATCTCGCGCTCCACGAGCGGCAATACGAGCGTCTTCCCAATAAGCCCCTTGTAACGCTCATCGTCGCCGTTCACCGCGACGCCCGTGTCGCCGAGCATCGTTTCAGGCCGCGTCGTCGCGACGGTGACGTACTCACCGTTTTCACCCGCCGCGCCCAAGCGCGCGGCGGCGGCGCCCTTCACGGGATAACGGATGTAATAGAGCTTGTCCTTGCGCGGAACGTTCTCGATCTCGTCGTCGGAGACGGCGGTCTCGAGCACGCAGTCCCAGTTCACGAGGCGCGCGCCGCGGTACACGTACCCCTTCTCGAAGAGACGCACGAACGACTCGCGCACCGCGCGCGACATGTGCGGCTCGAACGTGAAGCGCTTGCGCGACCAGTCGCACGATGAACCCAGGCGCCGGTATTGCTCGAGGATGTAGTCGCCGTGCTTGTCGCACCACTCCCAGATCCTCTTGACGAACGCGTCGCGACCGATGTCTTTGCGCGTCTTCTTCTCTTCCTCGAAGAGCTTGCGCTCGACCACCGCTTGCGTCGCGATGCCCGCGTGATCGGTGCCCGGCAGCCACAGCGCGCTGAAGCCGCACATGCGCCGGTGGCGGATCACGATGTCTTGGATCGCGCCGTTCAGCGCGTGCCCCATGTGCAAGACGCCCGTCACGTTCGGTGGCGGGATCATGATCGTGTAGGTCTTCTCGCCGTGGACCGGAGACTTCGGCTGGAAGCCGCCGCTCGCGACCCAATCGGAATAGATCTGCTTCTCGAAGTCGGCGGGAGTGAAGCGCGTCGGGAGTTCCATGATTTCGCGGCTCACTTCAACCGGCGCGGCGCCGCAGGTCAAGGCGCGCGGACGCATGGCAACGAGCCCCTCGAGGGGGCCGCCGAGTCGGTCAAGCAACGAGCAGCGTGTTCGCTGCACCGCGCGCGATTCAGTTCACGGCTCCTGGCTCGGATCGGATGGGCTCGTGGGCGGCGTCTTGCGTGAGCTCTCCGACGGAGAGCAGGTCTTGCTCATTCACGTCGGCACGCCGAGTCGCGGAAGGATGACGAGCTGCAGCAAGAGCCACACTCCGAGGATTCCCGCCATCAGCAGGATGTCGCGCATCAGCCGGCCTTCCTTCGAGAGAAGCACACGAACTCCTTAGGCGATCGTCACGACGATTGCCTGAGAAAAGTCTCCCTCGGTAGCCGAACGAAGTCGATGCGCCGATGGGCGTAGTCCGGAGCGTCCGGGCGCGCAGTGCTTCGAACTACCGGTCGCTCCAGCGCCCCCCGACGACGTTCCCGGGCTCGCCGCCGAGGTCGAGATGGTTCGAGTGTGCACTCGATCCGGATTCCGGCCGAGATTCGAACGCCGTGCCGGCGAAGCCGTTCGCGACGTTCGTGCAGCGGTTCTCGGAACCGTGGATCTCGATCGTGCCGCCACCGTCTGCGTCCCCGAACGTGAACGTGAGCGAGTTGGCTCGGCCGATGCACACGAAGAACGCGTGCCCGCCGCCACGCACCGCGAGCGGCTGCATGTCACCGACCCACTGCGCACGGCCGCTCGTGCCGAGCTCGACGTCCACGGGAGTGCGCGCGCCATCGACCGCATAGCGAATGGCGACGTCACCGACGTTCGCGAGATGCCCCTTCGCGCTGCCCACGCTCTCGCCCGGATCGAGGTTCGCGAACGGCGACGCGTCCGCGAAGAGCGGAACCGCGCGCACGAACGCGAGGATCGCGACGCCGCCTGTCGCAGCCTTCGGGACGCACATCGTCTCGATCCAGTGGCCTTCCGGCTGCGGCGCGCTGCCGCTCATCCGGCCGATCTGCGCGCCGCGCGAGTCGCGCCACGCAAGCGAGACCTCGAGCTCCACCGGGGAGAACCCGTACGAGATCGACGCGCGCACGTCGAGATCGAGCGAATCGCTCGCGACGGGAACACCCGCCGCGGTGTGCGCAGGAATTCGAGCGCTGTGTCCCGGCTCGACGATCACAGGTGGGTGCTCGACGTGCCGAATCGCAGGATCCTTCGATGCCGCGAGCAGTGTCTGCCTTCCTGTTTCGTCGACGCGCACTCCGAGCAACGCGCCTTCAGGGCTCGACTCGATGCCGAACGACTCCATGAGTTCGAGCGGCACATCGAAACACACGGTCTCGATGCGGAAACCCGTCGGTTCCATCAACGGTGGTTCGACGCGATGCGTCTCGCGCATCGGTACATGCACCGGCGCGCTCGCATGGCACGCGGCGAGCGCGAGCGACGCGAGGAGCGCCAGTCGCGTTGGATTCCAAGTGTGCGTCGGATTCAAAGTGTGCATCTCAAAATCGCGTCGTCGATCGGACCACCTGCTCCAGTCAGCGGCGACTTGAGGATCGCGCGCGCGCGGCTCGAGTCAAGACACGCATCGGCCGGCCGGAGCGCGACCGGCCCGAGATCGGCGGATCGCACGGGTTCCACCAGGGCGTGCGCCTCGCGCAGCGAGCGGCCCTTCGCGCGGAGTACCCACAGGCCCAGATCGTACCGAGTGATCCGCTGCGGACCGGCGACGTGCAATCGTCCGGACTCCTTCGCATCGAGCAGCTCACAGAGCGCCGCCGCGGCTTCGACGACCGAGAGCGGCGTCCGCCACTCGTCGGTGCAGAGGCGCGGCCGCTCACCGCGATCGATCGCTGCCAGCAAGCTGTCGGACGCACCGAGACCGCGTCCGCCCGACGGACCGAAGAGAAGCGGCACGCGCACGACGAGCGCGCTCGCGCACGCCGCGAGCACGACGGCTTCGCCCTCCGTCTTCGTGCGGCCGTAGTGCGAGACCGGCGCCGGCGGATCGCTCTCGACGTAGCCGCTCGCCCGAGGTGCACCGCCGCCGAACACGAGGTCCGTCGACACGGTGACGAGTCGCGCGCCGCTCGCTTCGCACGCGATTGCAACTCGGCGCGGCAACTCGACGTTCAGCGCGCGCGCCAGCTCGGGATAGGCCTCGCAATCGGAGATCTTCGCGAGCGCCGTGCACAGGACGACGTGCCGCGGAGACAGCTCTTCGAAGAGCGCTTCGACCGCATCCGCGCGCAGCGCGTCGAACGGCACGGTCCGCGCGCCGCTTCCTGCAAGGGCGACGTGCGGCTGACGGCTCGCCGAGTAGACCTCCGATTGCCCGTTCGCACGCGCGATCGCCGCAGTGACGACGTGCGCGCCGAGAAAACCGCTTCCGCCCAGGACGAGCGTCGCACCCGAGGCCGAGTTGCGCATCCGCGCAAGAGACGCCGCGGAGGAGCGCGCGTCAAGCGCGCGGCCGACGGTTGCGCACGCGGCGACTCATTCGGCGTGAGCTATGCTCTCGCGCCGAGTCCGAGCATGCCCACCCCGTTCCACAAGGCCTGCATCGTCGCGAACCCGATCGCCGGACGCGGTCGGGCACGACATGCGGCGCACGAGCTCGCGCTCGGTCTCCTGCGCATCGGCATCGCGAACGAGCTGCGTTTCACGGGAGCGAAGGGCGATGCGCGCGCGTTCGTGCGCGGACTCGACCCGAGCGTCGACTTGGTGGTCGCGGTCGGCGGCGACGGTACGGTCAACGAAGTGCTCGAAGGGCTCGCGGAACGCCGCGTCCCCGTCGCGATCCTCCCGATGGGAACGGCCAATGTGCTCGGCCTCGATCTGGCGTTGCCACGCGACGCCGAACGCTCCGTCGCGATGATCGCGGAAGGCCGAACGAGCGCACTCGACATCGCCCGCGTGAATCAGAGCCATCTGTCGTTCCTCGTCGTCGGGGTCGGCTTCGACGCGATGGTGGTGAAGGAGCTCGACGCGCGTCGCACGGGACCGATCACGAAGTCCAGTTGGGTCGCACCCGCGCTCACGGCCTGGCTCAACTACCGCCCGCCGGCGCTCACCGTCGAAGCGGACGGCGTGAGACTCGATGGAACGTTCGGCTGGGTGCTCATGAGCAACGTCGTCCACTACGGCGGCTTCGCGGTGCTCGCGCGCGACCGCGTGCTCGACGACGGTCTCTTCGAGGTGTACCTGTTCGAGCGCAGCTCGCGCGCTGCGCTCGTGGGCTACGCAATGCGCGCCCTGACTTCGGGCTTTCCCGGCGGAAGTTGCCGGCGCGTCCGGGCACGTCGTGTCGTCGTCACGTCCGACGAGCCCGTCCCGATTCAGATCGACGGGGAGGCGCGCGGCGTGACGCCGGTCGAGCTCGAAGTCAGCACCGTGCCCCACATGCTCGTCGTGCCCGCGGCGTGGGCGAATCGCGGCGACCGTGGCGCGAACGGCGGCGATTCGGCACGCTAACGCCGATGACCACACTCCCGCGCCCCACTGTCGAAGTGAACGGCCGACGACTCGGCGGCGGCGAGCTGTTCTTGATCGCCGGACCGTGCGTCCTGGAGTCGCGCGAGCTGACGTTCCAGATCGCCGAGCGATTGGCGACGATCGCCGCGGAGCGCAAGCTCCCGCTGATCTTCAAGGCGAGCTTCGACAAGGCCAACCGCTCGAGCTTGAAGTCGATCCGCGGTCCCGGAATGGAGCCCGGGCTCGAGTGGCTCGCCGAAGTGCGCACGCGCTTCGGCCTGCCGGTGCTCACCGACGTGCACTTGCCCGAGCAGTGCGCGATCGCGGCGGAGTTCGTCGACGTGCTGCAGATCCCCGCGTTCCTGTGCCGGCAGACGGACTTGCTGATCGCGGCGAGCGAGACCGGCCGGACGATCAACATCAAGAAGGGCCAGTTCCTCGCGCCGTGGGATCTCGCGAACGCGACGAAGAAGTGCGAGCAGTCCGGCAATCAGAATCTCATCGTGACCGAACGCGGCGTGAGCTTCGGCTACGGCCGGCTCGTCGTCGACATGACGGGCTTCGCGGACTTGTCGGCGACCGGACACCCGGTGGTGTTCGACGCGACGCACTCGGTGCAGGAACCGGGCGGGCTCGGCGACAAGTCCGGCGGCGACCGCAGGAAAGTGCCCGCGCTCGCGCGCGCGGCGGTCGCGACGGGCAACGTCGACGGACTCTTCTTCGAGGTCCACCCTGATCCGGACAAGTCGCCCTCGGACGGTCCGAACATGGTGAGGCTCGATGAGTTCCCCGCGGTGATCGACACGGTGCTCGCGGTGCATCGCGCGGTGCGCGGGAACGCCCGTTGAGCCCCGCGCGCGACCTCCGATCGATCGTCGTCGGCCTGGTCGTGCTCGTCGCGG
>JANLUN010000753.1:0-10604 GCA_031363505.1 Planctomycetota bacterium
TTCGGCGTGCGCTCCATTGTCGAGGACAGGGATGGCAAGTTCTGGCTCAGCAACTGCGTGAGTCGTTTCGCTGAGGACCCAAACGCCGCGGCCGAACCGGGCGCCCCGCGCTATCGCAAGGAACCGGGGATCGCCATCGACGCCGATCCCTATGCCGTTCGGCGTGCGTTCCCCATGCGCGACGACGTCGAACGTGCCGTCCGCGAGCGCGATCTTGAGCGTCGATCCACGACCGGAGATCTGCGGGTGGGAGCTCTTGCCGCCCGGCTCGATCGCGATCGCGAGGTTCGCGTAGAAGTATCCGTCCTTGTACGCGAGCCCGAACGCGAACTCGTGGAAGTTCGCCGACACGTCCCAACCGCTGCAGAGCGCGCGGTACTCGTCGGCCACACCGTCGCGATCCTCGTCGACGAGCTCGGTGAGCTCCTGCTTTTGCAGTACGAAGATGCGGTCGTCGACGACGGCGAGGCCGAGCGGCTCGGCAAGTCCCGATGCAAAACGCTTCGCGGTCACCTTCGTCGGATCGCCGGTCTCGACGCCGTCGAGCAAGTACACCGAACCGTTCGCGTCCCACAGCGAGATCGCGAGACGTCCGTCGGACAGCCAATCCATGCCACCGACGCGCGGCTCGAATCCCTCCGGACGCACCGTCGCGAGATCGAACGACGGGTGCACCGCTTCGAGCGGCAATCCGTCGCCGGGTGCGCCCTTCAACAGAGGCAAGATCACCTTCTTCGGTCCGGGCGACGTGATGAGCATCTCGCCGGCTGGCGTCGCGAGCGCGCTCGCGGGCACGGTCTCGAACGACGGTGCACCCGGTCGCTTCCATTCGAGACGGAGCACGAAGCCGCCGTAGGTTTGGAAGTGCTCGATGAAGAGGTTGTGTTCGCCGCGGTCGAGTTTCAGCGTGCAATCGCGCTCGGTGGCCGAGTGCAGACCGTCGTGATCGATCGCGAGCGCTCCGTCGATCGAGAGGCGCGAGCCGTCGTCGCTCGTGAGGCGCAGCACGTACTCGCCCGGCTCGTCGATCCGGAGCACGCCTTCGACGCGCGTCACGAACGTGTAGCGCAGATCGGCCGTCGTCACGCTCGCGTCGTTCGCGTCGCTCGAGAGGTCGAGCGTCGGAATCACGACGGACACGTTCGGCGTCTGGTTCGCGACGAGGACCGGCAACTTCTCGAGCGGCTCGTCGACGAGCCAGAAGCGCGCCCAGAGTCCGTTCGTCAGCGGTCGCGGCGCCTCCGGTGTGATTTGCGCGACCGGGGTTGGCGCGACGGGAGCGCGCGCCGGCTCTACGTCCGGTGCGGAACGACATCCCGGCAACGCAAGACTCAACGCGAGCGCCAGCGCGCTCGCGATCTCACCGTTTCTCGTTTGCATCGGGAGTCGGCAGGTCCGGTAGCGGTTCGAAGAACAGGACCAAGTTCGGGCGCAAGACCTCGTGATTGAACGCCATGAACGACTGCATGCGACGAGTCGTGACGCCGGCGGGACTCTCGACATCCACCTCCGCCTCTCTGCCGATCACGTCCGGCGGGAAAGGGAACTTCGCGACGGCGCCGTCGGTGTACACGCGCAAGTAGAGAACGACATCGTCGGGGATCGCGTCGACGAGGAAGCTCCGGTAGAGCCCGGGCATCCCGTGGATCAGCGAGTATTGATCCATGATGTCAGGCGGGAGGACGGATTCGGAGCTCACGTACTCCGGTGTCTCTTGCACGCGGATGTGGCGACCGTCGTCGAGGAGCAGTTGGTAGTTCAGGTGAACGCGTCCGCCGTGGATCTCGTAGCCGAGCCACTGCGCGCGCACCGGCAGTTCTTTGTCGCCGATCTGCGCACTCCAGACGTCGCCGACGGGGCCGACGGTGTAAGACTCCCCCACGCTCGTCGGCTGCGGTCCGTGCACGGTCGTGTACACGGCGCCGTCGAAGTGCACATTGCCCTTCCATGCCTTGTACATCGAGCACGTGGTCGCGTCGTACGCGATCCACATCTCGGGCGACAGCGCGATCGTCACGATGCGCGGCTTCTTGTCGAGCACGCAGCGGAACACGAACGGATCGCGCGGGCGCGTCGGCACGGGAACTTGCGCGACACTCGGCGAGCTCGCGAGCGCGGCGAGAAGGATCGAGAGCATCATGCGGCGGCCTTCGCAGGTTCGACGGCTTCTTCACGGAACGAGACGACGAAAAACACTGCGGTCGCGAGCGCGATCGCGGAAAGCGTCATCCACAACTTCGAGAAGTCGGGCACGCCCGCTTGCGCGGACGGAAAACGACCCGACAAGTAGCCCGAGAGCCATCCCCCGATCACCGGACCACCGCCGAGGATCAAGATGCCGAACACCGTCTGCGCGGAGTGACGCACATCGACGGGCGCGAGGCGATCGACGTAGATGTACGCCGTCGCGAAGAAGCACGCGTAGCACACGCCGTGCAGCGCTTGGCTCGAGACGAGGAGCCACAGCGGCAAGTCGGTTTGACTCCAGATCGCGTAGCGCGCGACGTACGCGAGCGCACCGAACAAGAGGACCATGCGGAAGCCCGTGCGCTTCAGGAACCAGCCGAGGAGCGCAATGACGGCGGCCTCGCTGAACTGACCGATCGTCATCGCGGGACCGATCGCGCTGTCGGCGAGGCCGAGGTGCGAGAGGAAGGGCCCGGCTTGGATGAAGTAGATCTGGTGGATGATGCTGATCGGCAGGCTCGCGGCGACGAGCACGGCGAACGACGGCTTCTTCAGGAGCTCGAATGCTCTCGCGAACGCGAGCGACTCGACCGCGTCGCGCTTGGGCGGCGTGTGTGGGAGCAAGAGGCAGAACGCGGCGTAACCGACCGAGATCAGCGCCGAGAACTGGAGCGCGTCCGCGAGTCGCGCGGTGACGTGCGGCACTTCGAGCCCTGCGAGGAACGGCGGCATGGCATGGAGCGAGAGCCCCGTCTGCAACCAGATCATGGGGAAGATCCAGCTCGCCGCGATCCAACCGATCGTCCCCCACACGCGCACTCGCGGAAACTGCTTCGTCGGATCGCGCATGTGCGCGAACGCGAGCGAGTTCGAGAGAGCGAGCGTCGGCATGTACACGACGCTGTAGCAGATCGAGAGCACGAGCCACGCGTTGAAGCTCGTCTGCGAAGCCAAGATCCACTGGATCACGCTGCCGACGACGAGCAGCACGGCGAGGAAGCGCTCGGTGCTGAAGTAGCGATCGGCGAGCTGACCGGCGATGAACGGCGAGAGCACGGCGCCGATCGACCCGGCTAGACCGAGGATCATGCCGATGTTGCCCGGCGTGAACCCAAGCCCCCCGTCGGCGACGGACGCGGACATGTATCGCGCCGCGACCGGCAGCCACGCCCCCCAGACGGCGTACTGCAGGAACATCATCAGCGAGAGACGCGACTGAACGGGCTGTGTCGTCATGCGGGGGCCGTGCGCGGAGAAGATTCTCGCGAGCGCGAGCGGCGTTGCAAGCAGCGCCGCGGCGGGAACGCGGCCCTACTCCGAGAAAGCCGCGTCGAACGCGCGTTCGCTCGGCGGAAAATCGATGCGGCGCACGAAGGCTTGGGCTTCGGTCGCACCGTGCTCGCGGTCCATCATCGGATCTTCCCATTCGACCGTGAGCGGACCGGCGTACCCCGCGTGGCCGAGCCCGCGGATGATCCCTTCGAAGTCGATGCGGCCGCGCCCAACGGACCGGAAATCCCAGAACCGACCGTCGGCGCCGAAGTCGGTGTGACCGCCGAAGACTCCCGCGGCGGTGGGCGTGTCCGACCACCACACGTCCTTCATGTGGACGTTGAAAATGCGCTCGCCGAACTCGCGGATGAATCGAAGGTAGTCGACGCCCTGGTAGCCGAAGTGCGACGGATCGAAGTTGAAGCCGAAGCGTTTCGAGTTGCCGACGGCTGCGAGAGCGCGCGCCGAGCTCGCGATGTCGAACGCGATCTCCGTCGGGTGCACTTCGAGCGCGAAGCACACGTCGACCTTGTCGAACTCGGCGAGGATCGGTTTCCAGCGCCGACCGAACTCGTCGAAGCCGGCTTGGATCTGCGCGGACGACACAGGCGGGAACGCGTACACCCAGTGCCAGATCGGGCTGCCGGTGAAGCCGACGACGACGGTGCGGCCGCTGCGCTTCAACTGCGCCTTCACCGAGTCCGGCGCCGCGTCGAAGAAACGGCGCGCGGCCTTCGCGGTGTCGATCATCTCGGCGGCGGCGCGCTGGTTCACTCCGCGGGGATCACCGTCGCCCCATACGTGCTCGGGCAAGATCGGCTTGTGACGCTCGTCGATGCGATCCGAGACGGCTTGTCCGACGAGGTGATTCGAGATCGCGAACGAAGCGAGACCGTGGTCTCCGAGAAGATCCCAGTGCTTCTTGCACCAGCCGTTGTCCTTCAACGCGCGCTGCACGTCGAAGTGGTCGCCCCAGCACGCGAGCTCGAGGCCGTCGTAACCGAACGCTTTCGCCTTCTTGCACAGCGTCTCGAGCGGCAAGTCGGCCCACTGACCGGTGAAGAGGCAGACGGGGCGGGGCATGGGCGCGGAAGGATATCAAACGCGCCACGGCTCAGCGCACGGCGGGAAGCAGTAGGTACACCTGCGATGCCGACGCATCGGGCAGCTCGTGCGCCATGCTGAGGACGAGACGCCGATCGTCGTCGTCACCGTGCGCTGCCAGCACGCGCAACGCAGAACCGAGGGACTCGACATCGAGTGAGCCGTCGGACACGACATTGCGCAAGCTGATGCACGCGTGTCGCACGACGCCCTGCGGAACCGTGCAACGATCGAACCTCGCGCGCGTCTGCTCGATCATGGGCCGGATCACGCCGCGGACACCGTTGTCATGCCCGGCGCGAGTCCAGCGGCTCGCGCAGTCGAGCAAGTTGGCCAGGTTTTTCGGCCGAACGACGCTGCCGACGGCCTCCCACGGATAGCTGCGTGTTTGCTCCTCGAGGAGAATTCGCTCGAACGCACGCCATGACTTCGGCGTCGCGACGTTGATCAAAGCGATGCAGGCCGATTCGCCAAGGTACTCGCCCCACACCGTGCCTGGAGCGGAGCGAGCGAGGGCCTCGAGATTCGGCGTGAAGGCTTCCTCGCGGACGTCCTCGATTGCGAATCGCGCATAGGCGTGACCAGCGACTGCCTGGTCGAGAATCTGAAGGCGTTCGTCTCTCCCGGCACTCCGGCCGTGAAGTCGCCACGCCGCCTCGGAGATGAGCAACTCGGGCTCCGCATTCAGCGCCCGTCGAAGCGGTCGGTGCAACTCTGCGCCGCTCGCGGAGTCGAGCGCATCGAGTGAGAGCGCGGCCGAATCGCGCAGGAACTGCGACCTGGTTTGGAAGTTCTCGAGCGGCGACTGATCGAGATAACGCGGAAGGCACTCGTAGGCGGCGCTGCGCAACTGCTCCTGTCCATCGAGCATCCACATTGCGAGCGTTCCGGCGTAGCTCGACGCCGCTGACATTAGCCCGTGGCTCAGCCTGCGATTGTCGTGGTCGGCCGACGCCAGGCGCTGCAGCTCGTCGAGCTCGACGCCGCGGACGTCGCGGCAGAACGCGGACGCGACGACGAGCACGGGGCGAAGCTCCGACCGAGGACCGACGCTGTGATACGCGACCATCAGCTCGGGGAACTGGATTCCATGCTCGCGAACGAGCCGTCGAACGCGCGACAGATCGAACTCGCCGAACTCGCGAAAGTTGCCGAACGCTTGCCAGTATCCGTGCGGCAAACCCAAGCCTTCGAACAAGGCGACGATGTCGTCGCGCGGTGGCTGCGTTTGGCTCGCGTCCGGTTCGGGCTCGACCTCATGCGCGGCCTCGATCGAAGTCCGGCTCACGGGCGTCTCGACAGCGAGCGTCGCCGTCGTGAGTTCGATCCGTGAGTGTTGCGTGCCGAGCTCGGCGGACGCGGTCTCTGAATGGCCCGATATCTCCGGATCGACTCCCACGCGCCACAGGAGAACGAGCGCGAGCACGCTCACAAGCGCGGCGGTGAGAATCCAGCGCACGGAGGACAGGATCCGGTGACTGGCGACGGAAGCCACGCTCCAGTTCTCCCAACAATGCGGGCGGGCCGCAAGCGCGACCACAAAAGCTCAGCGCACCTCGTCTAGCCGCACTCCGCGTCGCGCTTCCGCCGATCGAAGCGCTGCCTCGAGCACGCGCTGCGTCTGGTACGCGTCTTCGAAATCGGGCAACGGCAGCTCCGGCTTCTCTCCTCCAAGAACGCGCAGGATGTCCGCCGCCATGTTCGTGAAGCCGTGCTCGTAGCCGAGCATGTGCGCGTCGGGCCACCAGTTCGCGACGTACGGATGACCGCCCGCCGCCGACGTCGCGACGACCGAGGTGATCCGAAATCGCGACAGGCACGGGTTCGATTTGGCCCCCTTGTTTCGCAACCAGCCCGCGGGTCACGAGTCCAAGGGAGCGTGAAACACGAAGGAGTCGCCTGGACGGACTTGACCTCAGCTGGGGATGGCGCTGACACTCTGCATTGGGAAGCTGCACAGTGGCTTCCCGCACCAACGAGACCCCGTCCGCTCGTCCACTCATCCAAGCGTTTCCGCGAGGAAACCACGAGCCGGCGGGGTCGTTCTCTTCGCAGCGGGGCATGAACCGGTTTGCGATCCTGCTCGATGGCGGCTTCGTCACGAAGCGGCTGCGAATCCGATCGAGGCACCACGCGACGCCTCTCGAAGTCCTAGCGGAGTGCCAACGCATCGCAGCGCACCCGGAGCTGCAAGGTCTGACGCTGCTGCGGATCTACTACTACGACTCTCCACCCGCGTCGTCGACCGTGACGAACCCACTGAGTGGCAGGTCCACGCATCTGCGACAGACCGCGACGTATGCGGATCGGGTGCGATTCCTAGACGCGCTGGAACTCGAGCGGAATGTGGCGCTGCGCAAGGGTGAGCTCGCAGTCCATGGTTGGCGCGTGCGAGCTCAGGCGCTGAAGGACATCGCGCGCACGCCGCGCGCGCTCGTCGCCGACGACCTGGAGCTCAACATCGAGCAGAAGGGTGTCGATTTGCGCATCGGACTCGACATCGCAAGATTGTCATTGCGGCAGGTCGTCGACGCGTTGGTCGTGGTCACCGGGGACAGCGACCTCGTGCCGGCGTTCAAGTTTGCACGGCGTGAGGGGATCCATGTGTACCTCGATCATCTGGGTGGCCCCGTGAAGCGCGACCTGAGAGTGCACGCCGACATCGTGTTGTAGCCCGACTTCGCCGTCTCCCTCCCCCACGATCAGCGCACGTCGTCGAGCCGCACTCCGCGTCGCGCTTCCGCCGATCGCAGCGCTGCCTCGAGCACGCGCTGCGTTTGGTACGCGTCTTCGAAATCGGGCAACGGCAGCTCCGGCTTCTCTCCGCCAAGAACGCGCAGTATGTCCGCCGCCATGTTCGTGAAGCCGTGCTCGTACCCGAGCATGTGCGCGTCGGGCCACCAGTTCGCGACGTACGGATGACCGCCCTCCGCCGACGTCGCCACGATCCGGCGCCATCCGGCTGTGCGCGGCCCGAGCGTCGCGTCGTAGTAGCGGAGGACATTGAGGTCCTCGAAGTCGAACGCGAGCGAGCCCTTCTCACCGTCGATCTCGATCGAGTTCGCGTTCAGATTGCCGGTCGCGACGCGCGTCGCTTCGAAGCTCGCGAGCGCGCCGCTTTGGAAGCTCGCCAAGAACAAGACCGCGTCGTCGACGTCGCTCTTCGACTTCTTCGACGAGCGTTTGCCCTTCGCGCTCGGAACCACACGCTCTTTGATGAACGTTCGCGCGACCGCGCCGTGGATCTCCGTGATCTCTTCGCCGAGAAGAAAGCGCGCCATGTCGACGATGTGCGCGTTCAGGTCGCCGTGCGCTCCGCTGCCGGCGCGCTTCTTTTCGAAGCGCCACGACATCGGCGTCTTCGGGCCGCCCCAGCTCTGCAAGTAGCGCGCGCGGACGTGGTAGATGCGCCCCAGCTTGCCCTCGCGCATCAATTGCCACGCGAGGCCGATCGCCGGACAGCGCCGGTAGTTGAACCACACGAACGTCTTCACGCGCCGCTTCGCCTTGGCGGCGGCATCGCGCATCGCGCGCGCGTCGACGAGCGTGCCGGCCAGCGGCTTCTCGCACGCGACGTGCTTGCCGACTTCGATCATCGCGATCGAAGCGTCTTTGTGCGCATCGTTCGGCGTCGACACGTCGACGAGATCGACTGCGGGATCCTCGGCAATCGAACGCCAGTCGGTCGTCGAGCGCTCCCAACCGAACTGACGCGCGAACGACACGAGCGAACACTCGTCGCGCGCCGCGACCGTGTGCAACACGGCGTTGCGCGGCAAGTCGAAGAAGCGATTCGCCTGCCCCCACGCGTTCGAGTGCGCGCGGCCCATGAACTTCTGGCCGATCAACGCGACATGGATCGGTCGCTTGGTCGTTGTGCGCGCGCTCATGGGACCGCGCATTGGAGCCTGCGCTCTAGCTAGGTTCAAGGCGACGCCACGCGCGCTACGCGCGGAGCGAATCCTCGTCGAGCGGCGACGCGTGGTGCGAGGACGACCCGAGTCGTCGCGCGGGTCTCCCACGAGGAAAAGGAGCCAGAGAAAAACGCCTAGCGCTTTGCGTAACGCGCCTCGAGCTCGCCGCTGGCCGCATCCAGATCGACGCGTGCGGCAGCCACCACGAGTTCGGCGTCGACCAGCGCGATGCGCGCTTCGACTTCGTCGCGTCGAGCGAGCGCAAGCTCGGAGTATTCGACCTCTCCCGCGCGAAAGAGCGTTTCCGTGCGCTCGCGCAGCGTGCGGCGGCGGCGTGCGAGGTCGCGCGCGTGCTCGGCCAGGTACGCCTCCGCGGCGCTGAGCCGCTCGAGCGCCGCGCACACTTCGCGCGCGACTTCGTGTCCGGCTGTGCGCATGTCCGCGGCTGCAGCCAGTAGCGAGGCGTCCTGCGCGCGCTCCGCTGCTGAGCCCGCATCGAAGATCGGCAACTCCACGTCGATGCTGGCGACGCCGCTCAGCTCGCCATCCTGAGTGCGTGCTCCAGCTCCGATCGTGGGCAGGAACTGGAGGCGCTCCGCGCTGAGCTTCAGGCGCTCCAGCTCGGCCGCATAACGCGCCTTGGCGGCCGACAACTCCGAGCGCGCGGCGACCGCGGACGCGAGCAGGGTCGCGAGATCGAGCGACGTGGCATCCCCCGCATCCGTCAACGCGTCCGCCAGCCGCAACGTCAGGGGGCGCTCGAATCCCAGCGCGAACGCGAACTCGAGCTCGAGCAATCGCGCGTCGGCTTCTGCTTGGGCGACCTGCGCCCGCGATTGAGCGAGCTCCGCATCGGAACGCTCGAATTCCACGTGCGGCAGCACGCCGCTGGCCACGAACTTGGCGACGTCGTCGCACTGCCTCCGCGCAACGGCAGCGAGCTCTTCTGCGAGTGCGGCTCGCTGGCGTACCGCAATGAGCCCGTCGTAGGCGCGCGACACGCCCGCCGCCAAGCGGGCGATTTCCGCCCGCACATCGGCCTCTTCCGCCTCCAACTCGTATCGCGCGGCGAAGGTTCGACGGCTGCGCGAGCAGGCGTCCTGTAACGCGAGCGCGAGGCTCAGCGTGGTCTGCACGGGAATGCCCGCCGTGGCGGAATCAAGACCCAGATCCTCCCATCCGAGCGAGACGGACGGGTTCGGCAGCAGCTGGGCCTGCTCCAGACTTGCTCGCGCCGCCTGGATGCGCGCCGTCCACGCCGCAGCGCTGGGCGCGCTGCGCACGGCCAGGGCCACGCACTCGCTGCGCGAGAGCGGATCGCGTGCCTCGTCTTCCGACCAGGCTGGTTGAAGCGTCGGTTCGACGACCGCGGCGCGGCAGGCCACGATCGGCGCGAACAGCATCAGGACCAACGCACGCGCGCTACGACACATATGGCCGCTCCGCTACCAGTCGCCCGCGCGCCAGCACGGCGCAGCCCAGCGGCACGACGATCAGCGTGAATGTCGTCGACACGATCAAGCCGCCGATCACCGCGATCGCGAGCGGCCGCTGCAATTGAGAGCCGGCGCCGACCCCCAGCGCGAGCGGCAACAGCCCCGCGATCGCCGCGAACGTCGTCATCAGAATCGGTCGCAAGCGCACGCGCACGGCTTCGAGAATCGCGTCGCGCTCCGTGCGGCCGTCGCGATTCAGCTGCTGTGCGTACTCGATCATGATGATGCCATTCTTAACGACCAGTCCGACGAGCATGATCAGTCCCATACCGGAGCTGATGTTCAGCGGAACACCGGCGAGCCGCAACGCGTAGAGCCCGCCCAGTTGTCCGAACGGCAGCGCCAGGAACATCGCCGTCGGCAGGCTGAGCGAACGGAATTGCACGACCAGCAACAAGAACACGAGCCCTCCCCCCAGCGCGAACACGAGCAGGAGGTTTCTGAAGGCCGTCCGCTGACTCTCCGACTGCCCGCCGAACTCGACGCGCACGGACGAATGGCGTTCGAGCGCGTTCACTGCGCGCGCCACGGCCCGGCTCGCCGAGCCGAGGTCGCGACCGGAGACCGAGGCGGTCACTCGCACCATGGGAATCTGATTCTCGCGCTCGAGCTCGTTCTCGCTGAGGCGGCG
>JANLUN010000687.1:0-6630 GCA_031363505.1 Planctomycetota bacterium
CGCGCGACGAACAGGTCGCGCGCCGTCGCCGTTGGATCGGGGCTTCGCGATTGTCTGCGCCTGTGCGGCCCGTACGATACGGCCATGACGGACACGCCCTCGGCCCCCGAATCGAGCGTCAAGGTGCCCGGCGGCCTGACCCTCAAGGGAACGCCGGTCGCGCCCGGCCTCGTGCTCGGCGCGGTGCACATCAAGGATTACGACCTGCTCCGCGCGCCGCTGCAGCGCGTCCCTCTCGAACAGGTCGAGCGCGAGCTGAATCGCTTCCACAAGGCGCTCTCCGATTCGCGCCGCCAGATCGACGACCTCAAGGTGCGCTTGCAGGGCAAGGTGCCCGCCGATCACGTGCGCATCCTCGACACGCACGGCGCGTACTTGAAGGACTCGGTGTTCTTGTCGGACGTCGAGAACTTGATCATCAACGAGCAGATGCGCCTCGAGGCCGCGATCGGCAAAGTGATCGCCGACTTCGACCGCATCTTCCGTTTGGTGCAGAACGAGACGCTGCGCGAGCGCGCGGTTGATCTGCGCGACGTCGGCATGCGCGTGCTGCGCAACCTCGAGAAGGAGAGCGGCGAAGAGAAAGCCGCCGCGGCTCCGCCGACGGATTACATCTTGATCGCGCGCGAGCTGTCGATCGTCGACATGTTCAATCTGTCGAACCAGCACGTCCTCGGCATCCTGACGGTGGAAGGCGGACTCACGAGCCACGCGGCGATCCTGGCGCGCTCGATGCGGATTCCGACGCTCACGGGCGTGGCGGGACTGCTCGAGAAAGTGCGCGAAGGCGACTTCGTGATCCTCGACGCGACCGAGGGCCTAGTGCGCGTGAACCCGGACGAGGTCGTACGGCAGCAGTACCGCCAAGCGTCGATCCAAGCAAAGCCGGAAGCCGCGCCGGCGCAAGAAGGCGTGCCGGAATGGGCGCGCCGCGCCGCGCGTACGCGCGACGGTCACACGATCACGGTGACGGCGTCGTGCGGAAACCTGCCCGAAGTCGACCAAGCCGCGGACCTCGGGATGCAGGGCATCGGGCTCTACCGCACCGAGCTCCTGTACTTGATCGATCGCGATCAACCGTCGCTCGAGTCGCTCGTGGCGCACTACTCGGCCGTGCTCGAGCACGCGCGCGGACAAGCGGTGACGTTTCGTCTGCTGCACGTCGACTCCAGCCTCGAGGTCGGCTACCTCCACGAATCGCGCGAGCTGAATCCCGGACTCGGCCGTGCGGGCGTGCGCGCGCTGCTCGCTCGGGAGCAAGTGCTTCGCCGCCAACTCCAGGCGCTGCTGCGCGCCGCGCCGCTCGCGAGCGAAGCGCGCGTCAAGATCGCGGTGCCGTTCGTGACGGACTGCGGCGATCTGCGGCGCGTGAAGGAAGTGCTCTTCGAGGAACGCTACGCACTGCGCAAGTCTTCGACGTCGTTCCAGGACAACGTCGAACTCGGCGCGGTGATCGAGACGCCCGTCGCGGCGCTCGGCGCACGCGATCTGGCGCGCGAGGCGGACTTCCTCACGATCAGCCTCGATTCGCTGCTGCAGTACCTGCTCGCGGCGGACCGCGAGAACCACGAACTCCGCAACTACTTCGAGCCCATCCATCCGTTCGCACTGCGCACGTTGATGCAGATCGCCGAAGTGTGCGAGCAAGCCGGGCGCCCGCTCTCGATCTTCGGAGTGACCGCGGTGACGCCCGTCAATTTGCCGTTCCTCTTGGGAGCAGGCTTGCGGCACTTCTGCGTCGCGCCCGTGGCGCTCAAGGACTTCCTCGATCTCGTGCAACAGATCGAGCTGCGTGCCGCGCGCCGGAACGCGACGCTCGCGTCACGCGCGTCGTGCCAAGCGGAGACGCAGACGCTGGTCGACGGCTATCGACACGGCTACGCGCGGCCCTGACCCAGCGGATCCGCCTGACCGTGAGGACGCCGCACGCGCGGCGCGCCGAACACAGGCGTGACCAGACGGCTCTCGGCGCTGCGTCCGCCTACGCGGAGCGCTTCGGCCATCGACGACCCGATCGCTTCGACACGATCGTGCGGACCGATCGCCACGAGTCCCGATCCGCTTCCGCTGATCGTCGCGAGCCACGCGCCGGCATCGGCCGCCGCAGCGAGCGCGGACTCGGCTCCCGCGATGAGCGGCAGGCGATACCTCACGTGCAAGCGGTCCACGCTGCCCGCGCGCAGGAGCTCGGGATCGCCGCTCCGCAAACCTTCGAGGAGTAGAGCGAGCCGGCGCGGATTCTCGACCGCGTCTTGGAACGGAACGGTACGCGGCAACACACCGCGCGCGCGCGCGGTCGAAAGCCGTTCCGCCGGCCAAGCGAGCGCGAACCCCAAGTCTCGGTGAAGTTCCTGCGCCACGACGCGCAAGCGTCCGTCGTGCATCGGCACCGACAGCGTGCAGCCGCCGAGCAATGCGGCGCAGGAGTTGTCGGGGTGGCCTTCGAGCTCGAGGCCCCACGCGAGGAGCTCAGCCGAACTGGCCGGACGCCGTGATGCAGCGCTCGCCAAGAGCAATCCCGCAGCGATCGCAGCGCCACTGCTGCCGAGCCCGCGCGCGATCGGAATGTCTGAGTCGACGTCGAACGAGACTCCCGCGCCGCGCTCGCCGTTCAAACGTTCCGATGCGAGGTCGAACGCGCGAAAGAGCAAGTTGTCGGACGTCTTGGGCCAATCGACCGCGGTTCCACCCGTGCGTGCGATCGCGTGAGTTCCGCCCGAACCCGCGTGCTTCGTGACGCGCACGCGCAGGTAGAGCGACAGCGCGAGGCCCAGGAAGTCGAAGCCCGGCCCGAGGTTCGAAGTCGAGGCGGGAACGGTGACCTCGAGCACTGAGTCGGCGGGTTGGGTCATCTCGCCGCTCTCAGGCGGCGCGACATTCTGGGACCGCGCCGCGTCTCCGTCGACGCGTGCGTCGAGCGCGCGCACCATCCCGAATGCGGGACGCGGACACGATAGCCTTGCATGTTGCGCTTGAGGGTCATTGAACCACTAGATAGGGTACGGCCCGCGCCTGGAGGGGATGCGGCTGGCGAGTCCAGCGAGGGCCGTGTGCCGGGAGAGGATCCCGGCCGGTTCGCGCGGCGCCCACCGCGACCACTCGCCCCGCGCGGTGGTGTGTCTCGGCACGACTTCCGCGCGGCCGAGACCGGGCCGCGGAGCGGACAAGGTGCGGTCCGGTTCCGGGGCCTGGGCGGCGCGGAGCCACCCGCCACGGGGCGGGGAGGGGGTTTCGATGATCGAAGAAAAGGACCGCTTTTATTCTCGTTTGGCTTCGATCCCGGGGGTCCGGCCGATGCCCTCGGTCGGCGATTGGATCCTGCTCCAGGTCGAGCATCCGACCGAGCTGGCGCGCCGCGTGAACCGCAGGCTCGCACCCGGAGCGGTGAGCGTGCCGCGCCACATCGATGGTGCCGTGCGCGTCCAGGTCGCGGATCCGAAGACGAACGAGCTGCTGCTCGGTGCACTGCGCGAGCTCGTCGCCTGACGAGCTGCCGTGGGCGCGACTTCCACGTCGCGTGCGCGGACGATCTTCGGTGCTACGCTCGCGTGCATGCAGCGACACTTCACGCGATTCGTAGGACTGGCCTTCGCGCTGACGCACGTCTCGATCGCGAGTGGCGCGAGCGGAAAGCCCGGCATCCCCGCCCCGCAGGATGCCAAGACGCTCGCGACCGCGACCGCGCAAGTGAAACTGTTGGTGGAGCCGCGCCCTGGGGTCACGCGCGCCGAGATCGAAGCGCACGTGCGCTTCCTCGCCTCGGATGAACTCGGGGGCCGCTTCACGGGCACGGAAAACGCCGATCGCGCAGCGCGCTACATCGCGCTCGTGCTCGAACGACAAGGGATCGAGCCGGCTGGCGACGCCGGAGGTTTCCTGCAAGACGTTTCGATGTCGCGCGGGCGGCCCTCGAAGATCCCGGAGCTGCGATTCACCGATCGCACCGGCAAGTCGTTCGACGCGGTCTTCGGGCGGGATTTCGATTCCGGCGAAGATACGCTGACGCTCGACTCGGTGCCGGTGATCGTCGCGACGACGGAAGCAGCCATTCCGCGCGAATCCGACGGCCGCATCGCGCTCTTCGTCGACGCGCCAGCCAGCCGGCGAAGGCAATGGCTCGCCAGCGCAGGTCACGCGGGCGGCGAAGGATTCGCGGTGATCATCGAAGCGGGTTCGGACAAGCCCGGCACGCCGAACGACGAGATCCCCGCCGCCGGTTCGCCGGTGCGCGCGCGCGGCGCTGCGGGCGCCGAGAGACCTGGCCGGATCCGCGCACGAGGCACGTTCCTCGAGCAGCTGCGGAAAGGCGAAGTGGCGCGCCTCACCTTCGCGAGCCATGTCGTGCACGAGACCGTTCACGGTGCAAACGTCGTCGGCCGGATCCGCGGAGTCTCCGACGAGGCCGTCGTCCTCAGCGCTCACTACGACCACCTGGATTCGCACGGCTCGCAGGCTCCAGCGGACGGTTCGAACAAGGCGCCAGACACGATCTTCAACGGCGCGGACGACGATGCGTCGGGTGTCGCGGCCGTGCTCGAGATCGCGGGTGCGCTCGCATCCGGTCCGAAGCCGGAGCTCACGATCGTGATCTTGCTGGCCACCGGCGAAGAGGTCGGTCTGCTCGGTACGCGGGAGTACCTCGATCGGCCCGTCGTGCCGCTCGAGAAGACGGTGGCGAACCTCAACTTCGAGATGATCGGCCGCCCCGACGCGCTCGTCGGTGGCCCGGGGATCTTGTGGCTCACGGGGCACGACCTCACGAACCTCGGTCCGGCGTGGTCCACCGCGGGCCTGCCGGTGAAAGCGGATCCGCGGCCCGACGAGCACTTCTTCCAGCGCTCTGACAACTACGCCTTCGTCGTGCGCGGCGTCGTCGGGCAGAGCTTCTCGACCTACAACATGCACACCGACTACCACACGCCGGCTGACGAAGCGGAATGGTTGGACTTCGAGCACATGGAGACGTGCACGCAGGTCGCGCTCGATGCGGTGCGCACGGTGACGACCGCGCGGATTCGCCCGGCGTGGATTCCGGGCAAGGAACCGAAGAAGCGCTGAGCGTTGCGCAGTCAGCGTGCGTGCTGCGCGACTCTCGAACGCGCGCTGCATGGCTGTCGCTCGCGCCGCGGGGCCGCTAGGATCCTCGCCCCTCGCATCGACCGAGAAGGAGCCTCATGCCCGTTCGTCGCAGTCCGAAGAAAAAAGTCCGTTCGCGTTTCAGCGCCAAGACCGCCGATCGACACGTGCTGTACCAGCTCGCCGTTCAGTCGCCCGAAGACGATCTCCACTTCCTCGCGCGGCTGTACAAGCGATTGCAAGGACGCACGGCGCTGCGCTTGCGCGAAGACTTTTGCGGTACCGCGCTCCTGTGCGCGACGTGGGTGAAGCGCAGCTCGAAACACGTCGCCGAGGGCTTCGACCTCGACCCGGACACGCTGGCGTGGGGCACCGCGCACAACATCGAGCCTCTTGGCACGGCGTCGTCGCGCGTGACGCTGCACATGAAGGACGTGCGCGCGAAGGGCCACGTCGCGCCCGACATCCGGATCGCGCAGAACTTCTCGTACTCGATCTTCAAGCGGCGCGACGAGCTGCTCGAATACTTCACGGCCGCGCGCAAGAGCCTCGCGAAGCACGGCATCTTCGCGATCGACATCTACGGCGGTTACGAAGCGACCGCGGAGATGGAGGAGACGCGCCGCGTCGAAGGCGGCTTCACGTACGTGTGGGATCAAGCGCGATACTTGCCCGGCACGGGCGACTACCGCTGTCACATCCACTTCCGGTTCCGCGACGGAACCGAGATGAAGAAGGCGTTCACCTACGACTGGCGCTTCTGGAGCATGCCCGAGATCAAGGATCTCCTGCGCGAAGCCGGCTTCCGCCACGTCGACTCGTTCTTCGAGCAGTCGGACGACGACGACGACGGCAACGGCGTGTTCGTCAAGGACGACTCGGGCAAGACGGCCGAGGACTGCGCGGGCTGGATCGCGTACGTGATCGCGCGCAACTAGGCGCGGCTACTGCGCCTCGAGCACGGCCTTCGTCACGTTGCCGTTCTCGACGTCGATCTCCCACGGCGTCTGGATCATGAAGTCCTGGTTGTCGGGGAATTGGATCTTCACGACGTTCGGGCCGTTCGGCATGAGGTCGACGAGCGGCGTGCTCGCGAGGTCGTCGCGGATCTGGAGGAGCACGATCGGTTTCGTGCCGTCGTCGGAGCTCGCGAGCCGCGCAAGGTGCGCCTTGCAGTGATCACAGCTCTGCCGCCACAGGATGAGCTTGCCGTCGATCGGCAGCTTGTCCGCGTCGGTCATGCTCACGAGTTCGGGAATGTCGAAGATCGACTTGCCCACCCACTTATCGGGCTTCAGCGTGATCCAGCGCGCTTTCACGGGCGCGGCGGCGGTTCCCGAGGCGTTGGTTCCGGCGGCCGCCGTCGGAAGCTCCGCACCGCGGATCACGATCCACGGCAGCGCGAAGAGGAGCGCCGCGCACGCACCGACGATGGGGATGCTGACGCCCGGCCGACGGATCCTCGACCACGGTTGCGTCACGAGCATCGCGACGAGCAGCACGGTGTCGATCGCGAGCATGAGATACGGCGAGACCTTGATCGACGCTCCGAAG
>JANLUN010000782.1:0-2295 GCA_031363505.1 Planctomycetota bacterium
GCCAGCGTGAGCGAGTTCGTGTGCGCGCCGAGCACACGCCCACCGTCCGCCAGGTCGACGCCGCCGCGACGCCACTGGAACGCGAGCGGCGCGTCACCGATCGCGGCGACCGTGAACGAGACGAATTGTCCCGCGCACGCCGATACGCTCGTCGGTCCGCTCTGGATCGCCGGCGACGCGCACGTTGTCACCGAGATCGAGCCCGACGGCAGCGCTCCGCTGCTGCCGAACGTCCAATTCGAGGAATCGGCGATGGCCGCGAGCCACTCCGATTTCGAGCCGCTCGCGAGCGTCGTCGTGTCGAACACCATCACGTTCTGCGTGGACCCGGTCTGCGCGAACGTCACCGCCGTGTGCGAAGCGACCGACAGTCCCGGCGGCACATCGCCGGTGCCGGTCGTCGTCGCGGGCTCGAACGTGCCCGTGTCGTCGAGCACGAAGAGGTGCTGCTGCACGCTCGTGTTCAGCGGGTTCAGCCCCGTGCCGTGCTGGAACGCATGCACCTGGTCGCCCGTCTGCGTGAGGTTCACGACGCTGAAGCTGCCGCTCGTCGCGCCCGGAATCGCGCCGCTCGTGGTCCACGCGAACGACGGACCGCTGCCGTTGCTCGCGGCGATCGTCCCCGCGGGAAGCAGCGACGTCGCCGTGAACAGCATCAGGCTCTCGTTGCCGGTGCCGTTGTTCGGGCTGATCGTGTTGCGGAACGCGCTGCCCGTCCAACCGCTGTCGGTGAAGTAGATCTTCGTGCCCGCCGGCAGATCCGCGAGCGCGACGAACGCGAAGGAGTCGGCCGGCGATCCATTGTCGATCCAGCCGACGAGCGCGACGTCACCGGCGGTGAGCGTGATCTGGGCCTCTACGAGGGACGAAGCGGATAGAAGCCCGATCAGACCGAGCAGGGCGCGTGAACAGGTTCGACGAATCGCGAGCATCATGGGAGCGTCTCCGGAACGGGGTTGGTGACGCGCATCGCGCACCCCGGCCGGAAACGAACCGGTCGCATCGAGGCGGCTGTGCGTCGCTCCCTGCGACCGCGCCTCGCGGACTCGGTTTCACACGCGACGGAATTCGTGTGCGACGAACATGCTGCGTCGCAGAGGGCCCGTGCCTGCCGGTTAGTCGACGCGCGGAGCCTTAGCTCGCCCGTCGGATCCGTCGCGGCCGCGCAGCAACCCGCGGCCAAGCAGGCTGGCCGGCATCACCGTGCCGCGGCCGTACTTCTTGTTGAGCCGATCCAGGCCCAACGTCGCGCGTTCGAGACGCTGCTGGAGGCCGGTGTTCTTGCTCTTGAAGAGCGGCTCCGGGCGTACGTTCGGCTCGACCGGCTCGCTGTCACCGAACAGCTTCTCCTGCACCGGCGCGCGCACGTCCTGCAAGTTCGAGATCTGGAGGCCGATGAGACGGAGCGCGCCGGGTGGAACGCGCTGGAGGAGCTCCCGCACGGTCGCGTAGAAACGCGGACCCAAGTTCGTGGGATGGTCGAGCGTCTTGGTGCGCGTCACCGTTGTGAAATCGCCGAAGCGCGCTTTCAACGTGACCGTCCGGCCGCGCAGCCCCTTGTCGCGCAGGCCGAACGCGACATCCTCGCAGAACGAGAGGAGCACGAGGCGCAGCTCTTCGCGATCGGCGATGTCCGTGGGAAAGGTGCGCTCGATGCCGTGCGACTTCTCCTCGCGGCGCGGCGTCACGCGGCGCGTGTCGATGCCGTGTGCGAGATCGTGGATCCACACGCCCGTCGCGCCGAACTCGGCCACGACCTCGGCGCGCGGCCGGCGCGCGAGATCGCCGACCGTCGTCACGCCGAGCGCTTCGAGTCGCATCGCGGCGCGCGGTCCGACGCCGAAGATCTTCGAGACCGGCAGCGGATCGAGGACCGTGCGCACCTCGTTCGGGAGGATCACGCGGAAGCCGTCCGGCTTGTCGAGATCCGAGGCGATCTTCGCCAAGAACTTCGACGGTGCCACGCCGACGGACGCGACGAGTCCACATGCACGCAGGATGTCTTTCTTGATCGCGCGACCGATCGTCGACGCGTCGCCGAAGAGTCGCTCGCATCCCGCGACGTCTAGGAACGCTTCGTCGAGCGACAGCGGCTCGACGAGCGGCGTGTACGACCGGAAGATCGCCATGATCTCTCGGCTCACCGCCGTGTACCGATCGAAGTCCGGCGGCAGGAGCACGAGATCCGGACACAGTCGGCGCGCTTCCGCAGTCGGCATCGCCGAGCGCACGCCGTACGTGCGCGCCGCGTAGCTCGCGGCCGAGATCACGCCGCGCGCATCGGAAGGACCGCCG
>JANLUN010000786.1:0-17414 GCA_031363505.1 Planctomycetota bacterium
AAGTCATCGCGCGCATCCTCGGCCGCACCGTGGACGAGATCCAGCTGCAGATCATGGAGCTGAAGCGGCTCCAGCAGACCGGGCGCTGGACGCAGGACGAAGTCGCGGAGTTCAAGCGCCTGTACGGCACGCGCACCGACGACGACCTCGCCATCATCTTCGGCCGCACGTTGGAGTCGGTGAAGCGCCTCGGCGCGCGCTATTGCCTCGCGAAAGACAAAGCCTTCGTGCGGCGCATGACGGGTTCCGCGGCGACGCGCATGCCGCGCTGGCACCCCGACGAGATCGTTCAGCTCCGCGAGATCTATCCGGTCAGCTCGAACCTCGACATCGCGCTCAAGCTCAACCGCTCGGTGAAGAGCGTCGTCTCCAAGGCGCACAATCTCGGGCTCAAGAAGGAAGCGGATCGATTGCGCGAGATGGGGCGCGAGAACGTGAGCATGCGCTACAAGAAGACGACGGCCTGAGCGCAACGCTCGCCCATTTCGCCGGCCGGTGTCAGCGCTCGCGATTGGATCTCCTATTTCCGTCGCGCGTCGGAGATCCCGAACGCCAGCTTGAGGCAGAACGCCGAGCCGCCGGACTTCAGGAACTCGCTCGTCTCGAGTTCGACCACTCGGTAGCCGGCCACTGCCAGCGCGCGGTGAGTCTTCGCAGATCCGGACTGGATCAGCACGTGGAGTCCGTCCGGCGAATACGCATTGCAAGCGAGCCGCGTGCGCGCTTCGGTTTCGTCGACCTCGATCAAGCGCTCGATGCACGCGCGCACGAGCTCACGGCTCGGCTCGTCGAATGCGGACGGCACCCACAGCGCGGTCCTTTCGTCGAGCAGCGCGAGGCAGGTGTCGAGGTGATAGAAGTCCGCGTCGCGGAGAGCGAGCACCAGCGTGGGCACGCGATAGCGCTCGGCGATCTCGCGCCACGCCGCCGTGACCGATCGCGGCCCCACACCCGCCCACAGGAGGCGCCGGCCGGGGTGCCAGAGACCGTCGCCGGTCCCTTCGAACGGCCCGGCCGCGACGCTCGGGTCGACCCGCAGGCCGAGGGCGGCCAGCGATTCGACGACGTGCGCCACCTCGCCGCGCCGCTCGGCGCGAGCCATGTTCGACGGCACGAGCCCCCAGTCGTCGCCGCCGACACCCGGCGGCAACGGGAGCACTTGGTTGGCGCAGAACGCGAGATCGGGATGTCCGGTGAGCGGTGCGGCCACGTGGACCGTCACGCCGAGTCGCGTGAACGCGTCGCGCAGCGCGTCCCACTGCTCGCGCGCTCTGTCTCGATCGACGCGGTGGAGTTCGCCGCGCTCGTCGCGCATGTGCGGATTGATCGCGTACTTCACGTCGAAGTCGCGCGGGTCCGCGAGCAACACTCGATCGGGCCCGGCGAGCCGCGGAACGTCCGCGAGTACGAAGTCGAGCTCACCCGCGGTGTGGTAGGTTGATCGCGATCGTGCGCCGCTCATCGCTGTAGCAGCCTAGCGCGTTCCGTACTCGATACCGATGCACGCGAAGAGAGCAGCGGCGGCACCGAACGGGGGGGGCGTACCGGGCGCACCGGGCGCCACCATCGAGCGCTTCGCGCCGTGGATTCTGCTCGTGGCCGGGCTCCTCGCGTACGCGAACAGCTTCACGGTTCCGTTCCTGTTCGACGACGTTCCGAGCATCGTCGACGATCCGCGCATCCGCCACTTCTGGCCGATCTGGCATCTGTTCGAATACGGCGGTCGCGCCGACATCACGGTCTCGGGGCGTCCGATCGCGACGGTGTCGTTCGCGCTGAACTACGCGCTCGGCGGACTCCAAGCGGCGGGTTACCACGCGTTCAACCTCGCCATCCACATCGCTTCGTCGCTGCTGATCTTCGGGATCGTGCGGAGGACATTGCGCTTGCCGCGACTCGCGGACCAGTTCGCTGCCTCCGCGGGCGTGATCGGCTTCGCGATCGCATTGCTCTGGCTCGTCCATCCGATCGAGACGAAGGCGGTGACGTTCCTCGTGCAGCGCGTCGAGTCGCTGGCCGCGTTCTTCTACGTGCTCACGCTCTACGCGCTGCTCCGCGGCGTCACCTCGGAGTCGCCGAGACGCTGGTTCGCGCTCGCGATCGGCGCGTGCGCGCTGGGGATGGGCACGAAGGAGATCATGGCCAGCGCGCCCATCGCGGCGTTCCTGTTCGATGCGATCTTCGTCGCGGGCAGTTGGCGCGCTGCATGGAAGGCGCGCGGCAGGGTCTACACCGCGCTGGCGGTGACCTGGGCGTTCCTCGCCACGCTCATCTACATCACGGTGCGGCTGCGCATCGCGATCGAATCGGCGAGCAGCGTCGCACCGATCGACAACCTGAAGACGCAGAGCTGGGCGATCCTTCACTACCTGCGCCTCGTCGTGTGGCCGAGTCCGCTGATCTTCGACTATGGAATGGTGGGGGACGGCGTGCCGCTCCTCGTCGAGCCCGCGCAGTTCCTGCCGTACGCGCTCCCGATCGCGCTGCTGCTCGCGCTCACTGTGCGCGGGGTCATGAAGCTCCAGCCGTGGTCGTTCCCCGCCGCCGCGTTCTTCATGATCCTCGCGCCGAGTTCGAGCGTCGTGCCGTTCCGGTTGGACATCGTGGCCGAGCACCGGATGTATCTGCCGCTCGCCGCGCTGTTCACGTTCGTCGTCATCGGCGTTGCGTGGATTCTGCGCAACATGCGCACGCGCGATCCGGTGTTGGCCATCGGCGCGCTCGTCCTCGCGGTGCCGCTCGGTTGGTGCACGCACCTGCGCAATCGCGACTTCGCCAGCGATGTCTCGATCTGGACGGATACGGCGGAGAAGCTTCCGGGCAGCGCGCGCGCACAGACGAACCTCGGCGTCGCGCTGTTCGATCAGGCTCAGTACGAAGCTGCGATCGCACGCCATCACGAGGCGATCCGTCTGCGTCCCGATTACTCAGAGGCGTACCACAACCTCGCCAGCGCGCTGATGTTCCTAGAGCGCCCGGAGGAAGCCGAGGTGCAGTACCGCAAGGCCCTCGAGCTCGTTCCGAATGCGTGGCCGTCGCACCTCGGGCTCGCCGAGGCTCTGCTCGCGCAAGACAAGACCGACGAAGCGGCGGAGTCGTTCGTCGCGGCGCTCAGCCGACAGCCGGAGATCCCGAGCGCGTACGTACGCCTGGGGATCATCCGACAGATGCAGGGACGTGCCGAAGAAGCGGTCCGGCTGTACGAGGAGGCGCTGCGTCGCACGCCGAACGACGCGACGGTGCTGAACCAACAAGGGCTCGCGTTCGGTCAGCTCGGCCGTTTCGATCTCGCCGCCGACCGGTTCGGGCGCGCGCTGCGCATCGATCCAGGCTTCGAGGCGGCGCGTGGGAATCTCGAGCGCGCGCGCGCGGCGGCGTCCGGGCAATGAACGGCGCGCGCTGCGCCGCGGCGCTCAGCCGATGGATCGCCCGCGCCTAGATGACGGCGCGCAACCGCGAGCGCTGCCCCGCGATGTCGAGCGCCGCGACGCGGTAGCCCTCCGCGAGCGTCGGGAAGTTGAAGATGTTGTCGACGAACGTGTCGATCGACATGCCGCCGATCAGCGCCATCTGCGCGAGATGGATCAACTCGGTCGCGCCTTCGCCGATGATCTGCGCGCCGAGGAGCCGCTCGCCCGCCGGATCGGCGACGAGCTTGAGCAGACCTTCCGTCTCTCCGTTGATCTGTCCGCGCGCGAGCTCTTCGAAGCGCGAGCGGCCGACGATCGCGCCGCCGTGCCGCTTCTCGACTTCGGCTTGCGTCAATCCGACGCTCGCGATCTCGGGGATCGTGTAGATCCCGATCGGGATCGTCTCGACCGGTGCTCCGAGCGGCAGGCCGAGCGCGTGTCGGATCGCGCGCCGGCCTTGTTCCATCGACGACGTTGCGAGCGACGGTGGTCCGATGACGTCGCCGGCCGCGTAGATGTGCGGCACTTCCGTTCGGCAGTTCACATCGACGCCGAGGAATCCACGCTCGTTCACTCGTAGCCCGGCGGCCTTCACGTCGAGTCCCGCGAGGCTCGCCGTGCGGCCGAGCGCGACGAGCATCTTCTCGGTCTTGACCTCGGTTCCGTCCTCGAGCTTCGAGACGACGGCATCGCAACCATCGAACTCGACGCTCACAGGTCGCTGTCCGGGGATGAACGTGCCGCCGGCGCGCTCGAAGCGGCGCACGAAGAGCTCGGCGATCTCGGGATCGAGGAACGCCAGCGGGCGCGCGCTCTTGTCCATCATCGTCACGCGCACGCCGAGCGCTTGGAAGATCGTCGCGAACTCGGCTGCGATGACGCCCGAGCCGAGCACGCACAGCGACTTCGGCAGATAGATCATCGAGAGGACGGAGTCGCTGTCGAGGACGTGCTCGTGGTCGACGGGAATCTCCGCCGGCTTGCGCGGCCGCGAGCCCGTCGCGATCAAGATCACGTCGCCGTGCGCACGCCGTTTCGATCCGTCGGGAGCCAGCACCTCGATCTCGTGTGGCGTAACGAAGCGCGCCCGACCCTGCCACGACTCGATCCCGTTGCGGTCGACTTGCTGTGCGATGAAGCGCTCGTGTGCGCGCTGCACATCGCCGAGGCGCTTCATGAGGCTCGCGACTTTCGTCCCCGCATCGAGGTCGGTTTGGACCGGGCTCGCGACGCGCTGCTTCCAGCCGGACAGGGCCACGGCGGTTTCGCGCAACGTCTTGCTCGGGATCGTGCCGCGGTGCACGCACTCGCCGCCGACCGCTGCGTCGCGCTCCACCAAGAGAACGCGCTTGCCGGCCTTCGCGCCTTGCACGGCCGCTTTTTGTCCGGCCGGACCCGCGCCCAGGACCACGATGTCGAACGCAGGCGGCAGGACGTTCATGAGAGGACCTTCGAGACGGCGCTGACTTGATCGCGGCGGCCAAAGAGCTCGTCGAGGTCGTCGGCGTACAAGCTGAGGGGCGCGAGGACGCCCAGGCTGCGGATCGCGTCTTCGGACGACTTGCCGTCGCCCAGCGACCAGTGCGAGAGATGATCCGCGAGACACACCATCGCGGCGGTCTCGAGGGATTCCTCGGGCGCGCTCTCGGGGTCGTGGTGCCAAAGCGTTGCGGCCTGCATCCAGTCCGGCATCGACCAGTGCTCGAGCAGCGCGGAGCCAACCCGCGTGTGATGCTCGTCGAGCCAAGTGCGGAGCGCCTTCGCATCCGCCGGTCGCTGCGCTTCGCGGTACACGTCGAGAGCTGCTTGCAGCACGACCGGCTTGCCGATGTCGTGCATCAGTCCCGCTAGGAACGCTCCCTCGACATTGCGTCTGCGCAGCCGCGCGATCTCCTTCGCCCACGCCCCTGCGCTCGCCGAGTGGAGCCACAGCTCGCGCAGCTCCGCCTCGAAGCCCGGTACGCTGAACACTTTCCCTTTGACGGCGATCGCCAGCGAGATGTCGCGCATCACCGAGAGGCCCATGCGGCTGACGGCCTGTTGGAGCGAGACGATCGGTTCGCTCGGAGCGTACGCCGCCGAGTTCGCGACCCGCAGGACGTGGCCCGCGAGAGCTTGGTCGCGCTGGATGAGCTCGGCCAGGCGCCGCGCATCGCACGAAGCCTCGCTGCAGAGGGTCATCACCTTGGCCGCTGTGTCAGAGAGGATCGGCAGTTCGAGCGCGCCCGAGTC
Source organism: Planctomycetota bacterium (assembly GCA_031363505.1). Classification (GTDB taxonomy): domain Bacteria; phylum Planctomycetota; class UBA1135; order UBA1135; genus JANLUN01. The sequence goes on from JANLUN010000786.1 coordinate 5,643, forward strand.
GATCCGTCGGACTAGTTCGTCGTGCAGGGACAGATCTGTCTTCATGGGGGCAGAGCTCCGGCGGGGGACCGGAAGCACGATCATCGGTCTGCGGGGGGAGCGCGCTGGAACGGCTCCTGCCCGAATCTGCGACACGCGTCGACCGGATCTCAAGGAGGTTCGAGCGACGGTCGACAGCTCCCCCGGTCCCTTTTTTCCGGATCGGTCGTCGAACGTCGAATCGCGGCGCTCGGCATCGCCTCGTTTGCAGGTCAGAATGCGGCGTCATGAGGACGCCCGGCTCCGCGTCCACCCTTGCCGCATCATCCCAACCCACGCTCTAGACCTCGATGAACCACGACGCTGACCGCCTCTGCATCGACACGATCCGCACGCTCTCGATGGACGCGGTCCAGAAGGCGAACTCGGGTCACCCCGGTACGCCGATGGCGCTCGCGCCGGTGCTGTACACGGTGTGGCAAGAATTCCTGCGCTACGACCCCGAAGATCCGATCTGGCCGGATCGCGATCGCTTCGTTCTTTCGTGCGGTCACGCGTCGATGCTGCTGTACGCCGGACTGCACCTCGCGGGCGTGAAGCAAGTCACCGCGAAGGGCGAGCGCACGAACAAGCCGGCGGTGTCGATCGAGGACATCCAGAAGTTTCGTCAGCTCGATTCGCGTTGCCCGGGTCACCCCGAGCACGGAATCACGTCGGGAGTCGAGACGACGACGGGGCCGCTCGGGCAAGGCGTCGCGAACAGCGTCGGCATGGCGATCGCGCAGCGCTGGCTCGCTGCGACGTTCAATCGGCCGGGCTTCGATCTCTTCACGCACCGCGTGTGGGTGCTGTGCAGCGACGGCGACTTGATGGAAGGCATCTCCGCGGAGGCGGCGTCGCTCGCCGGACACCTCGGCCTCTCGAACCTGTGTTGGATCTACGACAACAATCGCATCACGATCGAAGGCCACACGGATCTCGCGTTCAGCGAGGACGTCGCCACGCGCTTCATCGGCCACGGCTGGAACGTGACGCGCGTCGCGGATGCGAACGACTGCGCGATGCTCGCGCGGTCCTGTCGAACCGCGGTGGCCGAAACGTCGAAGCCCACGCTGATCATCGTCGACAGCCACATCGGCTTCGGCTCGCCGAAGAAGCAAGACTCGCACGCCGCGCACGGTGAGCCGCTGGGCGAGGACGAGATCGTCGCGACGAAGAAGGTCTACGGCTGGCCGGAGGACAAGAAGTTCTTCGTGCCCGACGGAGTGCGCGAGCACTTCGCCGCCGGAATCGGCGCGCGCGGCGCGAAGCAGCGCAAGGAATGGCTCGCGCTGTTCGAGCGCTACAAGAAAGAGCACGCGAAGTCCGCCGACGAACTCGAGCGCATGCACAAAGGGGAGCTGCCCGCGAATTGGGACAAGAGCCTGCCGGTGTTCCCTGCCGACGCGAAGGGCATGGCGACGCGCGATGCGTCGGGCAAGGTGCTGAACGCGCTCGCGCAGAACATCCCGTGGCTCGTCGGTGGTTCGGCGGACCTCGCGCCGTCGACGAAGACGCGCCTCACGTTCGACCGCGCCGGCGACTTCAGCGCGACCGATCACGCGGGCCGCAACTTCCACTTCGGCATCCGCGAGCACGCGATGGCGTCGATCTGCAACGGCATGGCGCTCTCGAAGCTGCGTCCTTTCGGATCGACGTTCCTCATCTTCAGCGACTACCTGCGCCCGGCGCTGCGTCTGTCGTCGCTCATGGAGCTGCCGGTCCTCCAAGTCTTCACACACGATTCGATCGGCGTGGGAGAGGACGGTCCGACGCACCAACCGATCGAGCACCTCGCAGCGTTGCGCGCGATTCCGGGCGTCGTGACGATTCGCCCCGCGGATGCGAACGAGACCGCGGAAGCGTGGAAGGTCGCGCTCTCGATGCGACACGAGCCCGTCTGTTTCGCGCTCACTCGCCAAGCGTTGCCGACGCTCGATCGCACGAAGGTCGCGTCTGCATCGGGGCTCGCCAAAGGCGGTTACGTGCTCCTCGATGCGCCGGACAATCATCCGCAGCTCGTGATGATCGCGTCGGGCAGCGAAGTAGCGCTGTGCGTCACCGCGCATGAACGCCTGAATGCCGAAGGCATTCATTCACGCGTCGTCAGCTTGCCGTCGTGGGAGCTCTTCGAGCGCCAGAGCGAGTCGTACAAGGCGAGCGTCCTGCCGCCCGAGATCACCGCTCGCGTCTCGATCGAGATGGGCTCGGCTTTCGGTTGGTCGCGCTACGTCGGCACGACGGGCAAGTCCATCTGCATGTCGGGCTTCGGCGCGTCCGCGCCGCTCGGCGACCTACTCAAAAAGTTCGGTTTCACGGTGGAAGCGCTGGTGCAGGCTGCGAAGGAGCAGCTGAGCCTCGCGACTGCGAATCACTAGGAAAGGGCTCGCGATGAATCCGCTCAAAGAACTCGCTCGCTTCGGCCAGTCGATCTGGCTCGATTCGATCAGCCGCAAGTTGATCGAGAGCGGCGAGCTCAACCGGCTCATCGCGGACGACGGCGTGCGCGGCGTGACGTCGAACCCGTCGATCTTCGAGAAGTCGATCGGCGAGGGCAGCGAGTACAAGGCGTCGCTCGCGAGCCTCGTCGCCGCGCGACCGAACGCGAGCGCGCTCGAGCTCTACGAAGGACTCGCGATCCCCGACATCCAAGCTGCCGCCGATCGGTTGCGGAAGCTGTACGACACGACGCGCGCGCGCGACGGCTACGTGAGCCTCGAGGTCACGATGCACGACGGCGAGGACGAGAAATCGATCCTGCGCGAAGCGCGTCACCTGTGGCAGGACGTCGCGCGGCCGAACGTGATGATCAAGGTGCCCGGAACCGCGAGCGGCATCGCGGCGTTCGAGGTGCTGATCGGCGAAGGCATCAACGTCAACGTGACGCTGCTCTTCTCGCAGGAGAGCTATGCACGCGTTGCGTCGGCGTACGTCGCTGGGCTCGAGGTGTATGCGAAGCGCACGAGCGATCTCTCCCGCGTCGCCAGCGTCGCGAGCTTCTTCGTCAGCCGTATCGACTCGGCGATCGACGCGCGTCTCGTCGAACTCGGAGCGGCGAAAGCGCTCCAAGGCAAGGCCGCGATCGCGAACGCGAAGCTCGCGTACGCGCATTCGAAACAAGTGTTCTCCGGTGCGCGCTGGCAAGCGCTCGCTGCGAAGGGCGCACAGACGCAGCGCGTCTTGTGGGCCAGCACCGGCACGAAGAACAAGGCCTACAGCGACGTGATGTACGTCGAAGAATTGATCGGCGAGGACACGGTGAACACCGCGCCGCCCGCGACGATCATTGCGTTCCGCGACCACGGTCGCGTGCAAGCGACGCTTGCGCAGGACGTCGAAGGCGCGCGCAAGACGATGGCGGCCCTGGAAAAAGCCGGCATCTCGATGACGCAGGTCACCGATCGTTTGCTGGTCGAGGGTCTGAAGCTCTTCGCCGACGCGTTCACGAAGCTCCTCGCGACGATCGAAGCGGCGCGCGGCAGCCGATTGCCGCAGCACCTCGCGACGTCCGTCGACGCGTACTTGGACGACTGGAAGGCAGGCGACAAGGTGCGGCGCCTGTGGGCGCGCGACGCGCGTCTGTGGACGGCGGGGGACGAGGCCTCGTGGCTCGGTTGGCTCGACGCACCGAAGGCGGCGCGTGAGCACGCGTCCGAGCTCACCGCGTTCGCGAACGAGATCCGCGCCGAAGGCTTCACGCACGTCGTGCTGCTCGGCATGGGCGGCTCGAGTCTGTGTCCCGAAGTATTGAAGCTCACGTTCGGCTCGAAGAAGGGCTTCCCCGCACTCGAGGTCGTCGACTCGACCGATCCCGCGCAGATCGCGGCCGTCGAAAACCGGCTCGATCTCGCGCACACGCTGTGCATCGTCGCGAGCAAGTCGGGCAGCACGCTCGAACCTTCGATCTTCGAACAGTACTTCTTCGAGCGCATGTCGCGCGCCCTAGGCAAGGACAAGGTCGGTCGCCATTTCGTCGCGATCACCGACCCGGGCTCCAAGCTCGAAGCGACCGCGCGCGCGAAGGGTTATCGCAAGGTGTTCGCCGGCGTGCCCGCCATCGGCGGCCGGTTTTCCGCGCTCTCGAACTTCGGGCTCGTGCCCGCTGCGCTCCTCGGCGTCGACTTGGCGCGCTTCACGGAGCTCGCGGTGGCGATGGCGAGCGCGTGTGCGAACCCCGATCCGCGTGCCAATCCAGGCGTTCAACTCGGCGCGATCTTGGGCGCCGCCGCGAAGAACGGACGCGACAAGCTCACGCTCGTTCTCTCGCCCGCGATCGCCAGCCTCGGCGCGTGGCTCGAGCAGCTGATCGCCGAATCCACCGGCAAGTCAGGCCGCGGTTTGATCCCCGTCGACCTCGAGCCGCTCGCGCCGCCGACGGCGTACGGCAACGATCGATTGTTCGTGTACGTGCGCCACACGTCCGCACCGTCGAAAGAGCAAGAGACCGCCGCCCTGGCGTTCGAACGCGCAGGCCACGCGGTCGTGCGGATCGAAGTCGCCGACCCGATCCACGTCGGTGCCGAGTTTTTCCGCTGGGAGATCGCGACCGCGGTCGCAGGCTCGGTGATCGGCATCCACCCGTTCGATCAGCCCGACGTCGAGGCCAGCAAGATCGAGACGAAGGCGCTGACGTCCGCGTACGAGAAAACAGGTTCGCTCCCCGCCGAGACGCCGTGCTTCGAAGCGCAGGGCATGCAGCTCTTCGCCGAACCGCGCAGCGCATCGACCTTGTCGAAGGCTGCGGGCAAGGACGCCGCGCTCGTCGACTGGATGCGCGCATTCCTGCGTCAAGCGAAGGCCGGCGACTACGTCGCGCTCCTCGGTTACGTCGAGATGAACGCGGCCCACGCGAACGAGCTCACCGCGATGCGCCGCGAGATCCGCGACGCGTTGCACCTGGCGACGTGCGTCGGTTTCGGTCCGCGTTTCCTGCACTCGACCGGACAGGCGTACAAGGGCGGCCCGAACAGCGGGCTCTTCTTGCAGATTACGTGCGCGGATCCCAAAGACCTCGCGGTGCCCGGCCAGAAGTACACGTTCGGTGTCGTGAAGGCGGCACAGGCGCGCGGCGACCTGGCCGTACTCGTCGAGCGCGGACGCCGCGCGCTCCGCGTGCATTTGACCGGCGATGTCCGCGCGGGACTGGCGCAACTCCGCGAGGTCGTGCGTGGATCGCTCACCGAGCGCGCGCACGCCGTTCGTTGAACAGAAAGGCTCCGATGGAAATCGCGATGGTTGGACTGGGCCGCATGGGCGGCAACATGGTGCGCCGACTGCTGCGCGGCAAGCACCGCTGCGTCGTCTACAACCGCGATCTCGCGAAGGTCGACGAGCTCGCGCAGGTCGGCGCGCACGGAGCGCGCTCGCTCGCCGAGCTCGTGTCGTCGCTCACGAGGCCGCGTGCCTGCTGGGTGATGCTGCCCGCGGGCGAGATCACCGAGCAGACCGTGAACGAGCTCGCGGCCAAGCTCGAACCGGGCGACACCGTGATCGACGGCGGCAACTCGTATTACAAGGACGACGTGCGGCGCTCGCAGATGCTGCGCGCGAAGGGCATCCACTACGTCGACGTCGGAACCAGCGGCGGCGTGTACGGCCTCGACCGCGGCTATTGTCTGATGATCGGCGGCGACGCGGACCCCGTGCGCAGACTTGAACCGATCTTTCGCACGCTCGCGCCCGGACGCGGCGACATCGCGCCGAGCAGCGGACGCACCGGTGGAAGCGCGGAGGACGGCTATCTGCACTGCGGTCCGTCGGGTGCGGGACACTTCGTGAAGATGATCCACAACGGGATCGAGTACGGACTGATGCAGGCGTACGCCGAAGGCCTCGACATCCTGCACGGCGCGAACTCCAAGTCGCTGCCGAAGGACATGCGCTACGACTTCGAGCTCGAGGAGATCACGGAGCTCTGGCGGCGCGGCAGCGTGGTCGGTTCGTGGCTGCTCGATCTGACCGCGCAGGCGTTGACGGAGAGCCCGCAGCTTTCGGAGTACAGCGGTGTCGTCGCCGATTCCGGCGAAGGCCGTTGGACCGTTCAAGCCGCGATCGAAGAGGCCGTGCCCGCCGAGGTTCTCACCGCGGCGCTGTACACGCGCTTCCGTTCGCGCCAAGAGCACACGTTCGCGGAGAAGTGCTTGTCGGCGATGCGCCAGAAGTTCGGCGGACACGTCGAAGCGCCGGCGAAGAGCTGAGACACTCGAGAACCACGGAAGGACGTTCCATGCCCGAGACAGAGCCGGCCAAGACTGCTCCGCACGACGTCCACGGCGTCATGGATTCGATCCTTCCGATCGCGGGCGAGATGAACGAGCTCGTCAACGCTTTCGCCGCGCCGGTGGGGCCGGCGGTGATCGTGATCTTCGGCGCGGCCGGCGACCTGACGAAGCGCAAGCTGATTCCGTCGCTCTACAACTTGGCGAGCGCGAACCTGCTGACGCACCACATCGCGATCGTCGGCGTCGCGCGCGCGGACATGGATGTCGAGACCTTCCGCAAGAAGCTCGCGGAAGAGCTGCGCGAGCACGCGACCGGCGACATCGATCCCAAGGTGCTCGAGTGGCTCGTGCGCCGCACCTATTTCTTGTCGGGCACGTTCGAAGATCCGAAGACGTACACGCGCTTGGCGCAGCTCCTGAACCGCGTCGACCTCGAGCAAGGCACGCAGGGCAACTACCTTTATTACTTGGCCACGAGCCCCGACTACTTCGGGCGCGTCGTCGAGCGCCTCGGAGCCGCCGATCTCATGCGCGAGGACGCGGGCAAGTGGCGGCGCGTGATCATCGAGAAGCCGTTCGGCCACGATCTCGAATCCGCGCGCGCGCTGAACAAGCACCTGCTCGAGAGCCTGCAGGAGTCGCAGATCTACCGCATCGATCACTACCTCGGCAAAGAGACGGTGCAGAACATCCTCGTCTTCCGCTTCGGCAACGGGATGTTCGAGCCGATTTGGAATCGCCAGTACATCGACAACGTGCAGATCACGGTCGCGGAGACGCTCGGTGTCGAAGGGCGCGGCGGCTACTACGACACGGCCGGCTGTCTGCGTGACATGGTGCCGAACCATATCTTGCAGCTGCTCGCGCTCATCGCGATGGAACCGCCGACGTCGTTCGAGGCCGAAGCGGTGCGCGAGGAAAAAGCCAAAGTGTTGCGCGCGATCCAACCGATGACGCCCGAGGGCGTGCTGACGAATTCGGTGCGCGGTCAGTACGGGGCCGGGACGGTCGACGACAAGCCCGCGCCGGCCTATCGCTCGGAAGAGCGCGTTTCGAAGCGGTCGAACACGGAGACGTTCGCCGCGATGAAACTCTCCGTCGACAACTGGCGTTGGGCCGACGTGCCGTTCTACTTGCGCACCGGCAAGCGCATGGGACGACGCGTGTCCGAGATCGCGATCCAGTTTCGTCGCGCGCCGCAGCTCCTCTTCCAGAACACGCCGGTCGATCACCTGTCGCGCAACGTGCTCCTCATCCGCGTGCAACCGGACGAAGGCATCTCGCTCCGTTTCGGCGCGAAAGTGCCGGGGCCGGCCGTGCGGATGGCGAACGTCGCGATGGAGTTCAAGTACAAGGACCACTTCGGCGCCACGACGAGCACGGGCTACGAGACGCTGCTCTACGACTGCATCAAGGGCGACGCGACGCTCTTCCAGCGCGCCGACATGGTCGAGTGCGGCTGGAGCATCGTGACGCCGCTCCTGGAAGTGTGGAACGCTCTGCCGCCGCACAGTTTCCCGAACTACGCGCCCGGCACGTGGGGACCGCGCGACGCCGATGAGCTCCTCGCGCGCGACGGACGTCGCTGGCGAAGGATCGACGATTGATTCTCGCGGGCGACATCGGCGGCACGAAGACGCGCATCGCGCTGCTCGAGACGCGCGGCCGTTCCTTCTCCACCGCCGTCGAGGAGACGTACGTCAGTCGCGAGCACGCGGGCCTCGAGGACATCCTGCGCGCCTTTTGTGCGCGACACACGGCGCGTTACGACATGGCCGGCTTCGGAATCGCCGGCCCGGTGCGCGACGGCCGCTGCTCCGCGACGAACCTCGCGTGGCGCGTCGATTCGCAGAGCCTTGCGCGAACGCTCGCGCTTGAATCCGTCGCGCTGATCAACGACTTGGAAGCGACCGCGCTCGGTGTGTCGCTCGTCGATCCGAAGCAGCTCTTGTGTCTCAACGCCGGTGATCCCGATCCGGCGGGCCACCGCGCGGTGATCGCGGCTGGAACGGGCCTCGGTCAAGCGGGGCTCTTTTGGAATGGACGCGAGCACGTGCCGTTCGGATCCGAAGGCGGTCACGCGGACTACGCGCCTTCGTCCGTGGTCGAGGATCGACTGCTCGTGTTCCTGCGCGCCGAGTTCGGGCGCGTGACGCTCGAGCGCGTGCTCTCCGGCCGCGGGCTTCACAACGTCTACCGGTTCTTGAAAAGCGAAGGGCCCACGGACGAACCGGCGTGGCTCGCGGACGAGCTCGCGCGGAAGGATCCGGCGAGTGCGATCTCCGCCGCGGCGTTGTCCGGCCGCTCGGAGCTCGCGAGTCGAGCGCTCGATCTCTTCGTGACGATCTACGGCTCGCAAGCGGGGAACTTCGCGCTTCACTTGATGGCGACCGGCGGCGTGTACCTCGGTGGGGGAATCGCACCGAAGATCGCGAGCCGCTTGCAAGGGCCGTTGTTCCTCGCCGCGTTCTGCGCGAAGAAGCCGCTCGAGGCGCTCGTGCAGAAGATTCCCGTGCACATCGTGATGGACGACCGCGCCGCTCTGCTCGGCGCGGCGCATGCGGCGCGCGCGGTCGCCGGAACCCAGGCCCCCACGATCTAGCGATGCCCGACGTACGACGATTCGCGACGGTGGACGAGTTGATCGCGGCGTCGACAATCCAGTTCGCCGAGACCGCGCGCGCGACGGTGCGCGAGCGTGATGTTTGTACGGTGGCGCTGTCGGGAGGCAGCACGCCGCGCCGACTTTACGAAGCGCTCGCTCGCGAAGACCTGCCTTGGAATCGGATGCTTTTCTTCTTTGGCGACGAGCGGCTCGTGCCGCCGACCGATGCGGAGAGCAACTACCGCATGGCGTACGAGAGTCTGTTCGCGCGCGCTCCGATTCCGCCGCGGAACATCTTCCGCGTCCCCACCGAGATTTCCGATCCCGTGCTTGTCGCGCAGACGTACGAGACGACGCTCGCGACCAAGTTCGAGCTCCGTCGCCGACGCTGGCCGCGATTCGATCTCGTGCTGCTGGGCCTCGGAGCCGATGGGCACACTGCTTCGCTCTTTCCAGGCACGACCGCGCTCGAGGAGCGCGAGCGAATGGTGACCGCCATGTACGTGGAGACGCTGAAGTCCGGCCGGGTCACGTTGACGTATCCCGTGTTCAATGCGTCGACGTTCGTGATGTTTCTCGCCAGCGGCGCCGAAAAAGCGGCAGCGCTGAAGGCGACGCTCGAGGGTGATAGCGCGCTCGAACCCACGCCCGCGCGCCGCATCAAGCCGATGACGGGCCGCGTCGTGTGGATGGTCGACGAAGCTGCGGCGTCGATGCTCAGCGCGTGAGGATCGGCAAGTAGGCCTTCCACGGTCCGACCGCGTCGCTGTAGTGCTTCGACATGACACGCGCGGTCTGCGCGATGTGATTCAGATCGTGCACGACCCACGTGGCGATCAGTTGTCGCAGCGTGACGACGCCGAGCGCTGGATGCATGCCGCGCAAGTCGAGCTGCGCGGGAGTGAGCTTCATCGCTCTCAGCTGCGCCAATTTCTCGCACCGTAGCTCGGCGAATGAATCGAGCAGCCGATCGAGCGGCTGGTCCTCGAGTCGATCGAGTTGCGCGAAGCGGTCGAAGGGCTCGAACGGCCGCGCTTCACCGTGTTCGAGAATGATCCTCGCGCGCGGGATCCAATCGGTCTCTTCGCCATGGATGAGGTGGCCGACGATCACGTACGGACTCCAGGAATTCGCCTCGCCGCTCGTGTGCGTCCACGTCGTCGAAAGGCCGGAGAGGAGCGCCCGCAGCGTCGCGGGGGTGCGCTCCAAGACTTCCACGGCCCGGTCGAGCTCGAGATCCATCGCGATCGCCTCCTCGCTCCCCGGTGCGGGCCGAGCGTCCGGCCATCTTGCCGAAGTCGCCGCCCTGCTGCGATCAGCGGGGGTACAGCGCCGCGTATGCGTCCTCGCTCGAAGCGGGAAGCGTGCGCCCCGTGATGCTCTCCAGCGAGGTTCTCGCCGCGGCGAGGATGCGCGGGTTGACGCTGTCGATCAGCGGCAGCATCGGCTCGACCGCCAGCGGACTGTTCAGACGTGCGAGGACCTCGCACGTGCGCACGATGAGGTCGTGCTCGGGCCGTTTGAGCAGCGGAAGCAGGTCGAGCGTGAGCTCGTCGCGGACCGTACGTCGCTCCGCGTACTGCTTCAACGCGGCGGACACCTTTCCACGGTCGGATGCCGAGAGGCTGTCGCACAGCTTCGGCCGCTCGCGGAGCATCCAACGTTGCTCCTGCTGATACCACGCCTTCCACAGCGCGGAGTCCGTCGGATACGACGCACCGGTGATCTTTCGCAGCGCCCAAGCGGCGGCCTCGCGCGTGTTGGGGTTCTCGTCGGCGAGGTACTCCAGCAGCTGCGGGACGTGCGTCCCGTCGTCGAGCACGCCGATCGTTTGGAGCATCGTGCGCACGAACTCCGCGCGACCGTAGCGCAACTGGCCGGCGATCCATGCCGCGCACTCGCGGCGATCTTCCGCTCCTACGTCCTGATAGACGGAGCGCAGTCGCGAGACGGCTTGCTCCTCGAGATGCCGACTTCCACGCGCGGCATCGAGCAGGACTTCGAATGCACGGGCGCCTCCCGCGTCACCAACGGCGGTGAGGAGCGCGGACTGCACCTCAGGCCGCTGCGACCGGAGAACGTTCGGGATCGCCTTCCAAGCGTCTCCATCGCGCTGCAGGATCGAAGTGATCGCCGCGCAGAGAGCGTCGCGCCCGGTGTCGGTCGGTCGTCCCTCCGCGTCGCGCGGTGTGAGCTTGCAGCACTCCAAGATGTCGGATTGCGCGCCGATCGCGCCGAGCAAGTGAACCGCGGCGAGTCGGACGGCGTCATTGTTCGCCTCCTCGAGCCGCGTCTTGATCAGAGGGCGGATTCTTTCGGGCGGCAGCGCGGCGAGCGCTGCGAGCACCATCTCGCGCTGCGGTGTGCTCAGGATCTGCGCGGCGTCCGTGTCCGCAGTCTCCGGCACGCGCGCGCGCACGAGGATCTCCAGCAGTGCGTTCACGTCCGTCTTCCCGACGGCCCACAGCCGCTGCCCGAGCTTCGCACGCGCCTCGTCGTCCTGCGCCCTGCGCGAAGCGCGCAGGATCTCGGCGGCGGCGCGCTCGCTCTCGCTGAGGGGCCCCGACCAACGCTCGAAGCGCGGCCGCTCCTCGGCCTCGTCCTGTGGCTGGGCGAATGCGGAGCTCGCGAGAACGAGCAGCGCGACAGACGTGCGAAGAAACCGCATGGGACTTCGATTCTCGGGTTCGCGTTACGGGTTGGGCAGCTCGCGCCAGCAGAGGACTTCGAGCTTGACCTGCGCGCTCGCGGTCGAGTTCAGAAGGTCCTCGTCGAAGTGGAGGAAGCAGTTGCTGTTGAGATCCACGCTGCGCGCAAGCATCGAGCCGAAGAGCGTGAAGTTGCTGTCGATCGTGATCTTCGCGTTCGGCGCGTAGATCGTTCCGTACAGCTTGCTGTTCGAGTCGAAGTCGACGTCGTCGAGGTCGA
>JANLUN010000691.1:0-1002 GCA_031363505.1 Planctomycetota bacterium
TCGAGATCATCCGACAAGGTGACAGCGTCGCCGCCTCGATAGGCTCCCATCGCCGTGTTACCGGTGCCGCCGCGGCCGCCACGAACATCGCAGTCGTAGAGCGCGATCATCGAAGATTGCGAGAGGAATCCCGCGCCGCCATTTCCGGGCGGTGACGTGCAGACGGAGAAATCGAACCATCCGTTTCCGCCGGCGATCGTGCACGCAGCGAACGCGATGTCGGTCGCGTTCGTCAACTCGATGCCTTGCCTGCCCGTGGGGAACGATCCCGTCCCGGGCGCGCCGGTGAGTTCGCACCCGACGATTCGGATCGCCCCTGGAGAGCTCGCGATCGTCAACGCCTTCTGCGCGGACGCTGGAGATTGCAGTCCCTGCGCCTTCAGGCGCGCGACCGATAGCGTGCTGCCGACCGCGATGTTCTTGATCCAGATCCGCCCCGACACCGTGGGCAGCGCGCCGTTGTCGCCGACGACGGTCAGCGCCTTTCCGTCGATCGTGAAGCCGGCATAGCTGCCAGGCTTCACGAGGATCGTGTCACCGTCGACCGCCGCATCGACGGCGGGCTGAATCTGTGCGAAGTGTGCGGGCCCCGAATCGTCGACCGTGATCACGTTGCCCGCGGAAGCAACGCTGCTAGCGAACGTGACGAGAAGAGCTGACGTCCAAAAACTGAGTCTCGGATCCATCGCGATCCTCCTGGTCGTTTGCTGTCGGTTGCCAATTGGCCGCGAAGCACGAAGGCCGTGCTCGCTGCGCCGGGGTGCATGTTAACCTCGCTGTCGGGGACAAGGTCGGTGAAAGGGAGTTCTGTACGGGTCGGAGTCGCGGTTGCCGCGCTGGCATTCGCACTCGCGTCCGGGGCGTGCAGCGGGGGCGAAAAGCCGACCCGGGTGGTCCTCATCTCGCTCGACACGCTGCGCGCGGATCGGTTCACCGAGGCCACGATGCCGCTCGTTTGGGCGCGCGCGAAACGCGGCGTCGTCTTCGAGCAGTTCTACGCCT
>JANLUN010000804.1:0-6599 GCA_031363505.1 Planctomycetota bacterium
GTCGAGGTCGCCGTCGTCGTTGTAGTAGTACGGATAGGTGTTTTGGTCGTTGTTCTGGATGTGATCCGCATCGGTCGGGCAGGATCCATCCAAGGCGCAGGCGTCGATGACTTCGTTGAGAGCAGCGATCGCGTAGTCGTCCGCGTAGGGATAACGCGCGTCCGAAGGCGGGTTCGCGTCGCCGTCATCGTCGTCGGAGGCGAAATACCCGCCCACCTGGTTCACGTTGAGGAACAGCCACAACAGCTTGTCGATGTTCTCGTAGTCCGGCAGATCCACGAGCCCCTGCGCCACCAGGCCATCGAACTCGGCATTGGTCAGCAGCGTCTTGTTCAGCTCCGGGTTGCTCATCCATTCCTCGAATGGATCGCCGTCGTTGAAAGGGCTCTTCTCCGGATGCGTGTCGCCGTTGGCGTGCGCCGGGATGGTCTGGTCCCCGAGGAAGTGCGCGATCATGCCGAGGAAGCGGTAGGCCTTCGCCGTGTTGCCCGCGGCATACTCGCCCAGCGCGCGCATCCAGAGGCCCTGCGCCGCGTTGAAGGCATTCGCATACGGGTCCAGTACCTGCACCTGGGGCTGCCCGAAGGATTCGTCCGGCTGCCAGAAGTGCGTGATGGTGACCAACGCGTCACCAACCCCGGTGTTGTCGTAGATGGGGTCCCCCGCGTCGGGCGCGCCGACTCCTTCGCGTGTCTCTGCCGCGTAATCGATGATCTCCTGGCTGAACCGGTTCGGCACCACCAGCTCCGAGTAGAACCGCAACGCCGCGTCGAACATCTGCTCGTGGGCGCAGCTCACAACACCCAGGCCGGCGTAGTCGTCGGTGCACACGTCGTAGGCCGCTACCTCGGTCGGACCCGCAAGCGCGGCAGCCAGCGCGACGACCAGAAACGCTCGCAGCGCCACAGCCCTGCTCGAGGCGCCCGCGGACCGGATTCGAGTGCGGACGGACAAGAAGCCGCGCGCAGCGAAGGGCGCCATGGCAATACGCAGAAGATCGTTCACGTGGGACTCCCTCGAGACTGTGGGGATGAGGCACCGCTCTGCTGGGATGGTTTCAGTGACGACTCAGTTCGTCAACCTCGCGCCGGGAGATCGGCACCTGCATCGGGGAGATAGGAAGCTCTAGCTCGTGCTTGCGGACTGTTCGCCGTTCCGGGGACGTAGTTCCCGGATTCGGGCCGAGCACGAGACGATAAAGCAACTTTTCTTCTGTAAAAGCGGTTGAGCTGGCGTCCTCACTCGCTCTCCGGGTTCAAGTACACGCGTCCAGTCTCCCACTCCTCGCTGACCTCGGCGGCCATCGCCGCGACGAGGCGGAGGAGCGAAGCCTCGTTCGGGAACAGCGTTGCAACGCGTGTTCGTCGGTGCAGCTCGCGGTTGAGCCGTTCGATTGCGTTGGCCGTGCGTAGGCGTCGGCGATGCGGCTCGGGCAACGCGAAGACGGCGAAGCCCTCGGGCACGTTCGTCTCCATCCACTCCGCGAGCTTCGGCGCTGGCCGTTGGTACTTCTCGATCAGCTTGGCGAGCCGCTCGTCCGCTTCGCCGCGCTCGGTCGAGTTGAAAACAGAGCGCAGATCGCGTGCGACCTGCGGGCGCAGCGCGACGTTCGGCACGTAGTGCTGTGCGTTCTGCTGCAGGTGGAACTGACAGCGCTGCCACGGGAGATTCGGGAAGACTGCGCGCCGTGCAGCGCGTAGCCCCGCGTGATCGTCGCTCGTGACGAGCTTCGTCACTTCGAGGCCGCGCTTGCGAAGCCCTTCGAGGAACGCACGCCAGTGGACTTCGGCTTCCGAGAGCGACACCGAAACGCCGAGCAGCATCCGTTTGCCGTCCTCTTCGCGAACGCCCATCGCAACGAGCACCGCGCAGCTGATCACCGAGCCGGCATGGCGGACCTTCTCGTAGCGCGCGTCGAGGACCAGGTACGCGCAACGGCCAAGCGGTCTCTCACGCCAGGCCGTGAGCTGCGCGTCGAGCTCGGCTGCTGCACGCGACACGTCCATGCTCGTGACCTCGAGGCCGCACAGCTCGCGCGTGATCTCGGTCACGCGACGTGTCGAGACGCCCTGCACGTACATCTCCGCGATCGCGAGCTTCAGCGCGCGCTCGCTGCGTTCGCCCCGCTCCAGCGATTGGGGGTAGAAGTCGAGCGGCGCACCGCCGGGCAGGGCTCGCACCTGCGGAATGCGAAGCGGCAGCTCGCCGATGCGCGTGCGCATCGTCTTGCCCTTGAAGCCGTTCGCGTAGCCCGCGCGATCGTCTGTTCGCTCGCCCGGCGACGCGCGCAAGAATTCGCTGCGCTCGATCTTCATCGCCTCGTTCAGCAACGTCTGCATCGCCTTTGCCATCGCACCGAGTCCGTGCTCGCTCAGCAGTTCCAGCACGCTCTCGATCGCGGTAGGCTGCTCCTCGTGGTGGGCCATGTCGTCGAGCTCCTCGTAGGTGTGGTTACCCAAAAGGAGAGCGGGCTTGGCCCGCCACCTCAACTCTACGCCGGGAGGCGTCGGCTTTTACAGAAAGGACGTTGCACTACCCACGAGACCCCGCCGTGTAGTGCCGGCGTGTGCCACATGCAGTATCGGCAGGAGATTGCTGGATCGATTGAGGAAGCGGTTCGATGAGCCCCGGGTTCAGCAAGGAGGGTCACTCGAACGATCGACCGCAACTGCACACGAGAACACATGGCGCGCCGAGAGGGATTCGAACCCCCGCCCCCCAGGTTCGAAGCCCCCCGGGCCGCGCAGCGGTGGACGCTGCGGATCCTCCACTAGATCCCGCGCACTGCGGTGCGACGGCGCGAATCGCACGCGACTCGTGCTTCCGGACTGCTTCCGAAGGCTCGGAGCGGAAATGGCGTCATCCGCTGAGTGCTTGACTTATGGAGCCGACGACCGGATTCGAACCGGTGACCTGCTGATTACGAACGGCGGCGCTGCGCTACACGATCGCGCACAGCAACGCCGGAGTAGGCGCAAGGCCATGATCCCACGCGCCAATCGCTCGGATTGGTCCGCCCCGGGATGAGAGCAGGCTCGTAACGGAGTGCTTCCGAAACGGTCGCGGCTGCTTCCGGCGTGTGGTGATCTCCGCAAACGCGAGCTCGCCCGATTCAGCGAGCAAGCTCTCCGTGCACCCCATCCTCAATGCGAGGAGAATGAGCAGAGTGCTGGACGCCTCGACCCGCGGCGAGTGGCATCCGCGAACGAGCGATTGGCAGATCCGCTCGTTCTCGTCGTTCTTCTACTCCTGGACGATCTTCGAGCCGTCGCGGCCCCAGTAGCGGTCCTTCAGCAGCCGCTTGTAGAGCTTCCCGGTGGG
This sequence comes from Planctomycetota bacterium, assembly GCA_031363505.1. GTDB lineage: Bacteria > Planctomycetota > UBA1135 > UBA1135 > JANLUN01. The sequence goes on from JANLUN010000804.1 coordinate 3,322, forward strand.
CAGGCGCGGGAGCTCGCGCTCGAAGTCGACGGAGCGCGGGCACTTGTATGCCGCGAGATGCTGGCGCGCGTAAGCCATCAGCTCCTCGGCCAGGGCCTCGTCGCCCGAGACGCCGGCGACGGTCTGCACGACCGCTTTCACCGCTTCTCCCAGATCTGGGTGCGGCACCCCGATGACCGCGACGTCCTCGACCTTCGGGTGCGTGATCAACTCGTTCTCGATCTCTTGGGGATAGATGTTCACCCCGCCCGAGATGATCATGAACGACGCGCGATCGGTGAGATGGAGGAATCCCTCGTCGTCGACGTAGCCGACGTCGCCGAGCGCCGTCCAGCCGGCATGCTTCGGGTGCTGCGCGCTGCGCGTCTGCTCGGCGTCCTTGTGGTACGCGAAGGGCGCCGTGTCGCGCTCGAAGTAGACGATGCCGGCCTCGCCCGCCGGCAGCTCCGCGCCGCTCTCGTCACAGATGTGGATCGTTCCCATCACCGCGCGGCCGACCGTTCCCGGATGGGCGAGCCAATCCTGCGGCCCCACGTACGTGAGACCGTTCAGCTCCGTCCCACCGTAGTACTCGTGCAGGATCGGCCCCCACCACTCGAACATCTGCTGCTTCACCTTGCGCGGGCACGGCGCAGCGGCGTGGATCGCTACCCGGTGGGCGGAAAGATCGAATCCAGTGCGCTCCTCTTCCGGCAGCTTCAGCATGCGCGAGAACATGGTGGGGACCCACTGGCTGTGCGTGACCGCGTACTTTTCGAGTGCCTGCAACGCCTCTCGCGGATCGAAGCGCTCCATCATGACCACCGTCCCGCCGAGCGACTGCAGCGCCGTGCAGAAGCCGATGGGCGCCGAGTGGTACATCGGTGCGGGCGATAGGTAGACCGAGCTCGCATCCGCGAGGAAGAGCCCTTTCAGGACGGGGTTCATGGCGAGACCGCGCGACACCGGCCGATCGGGCAGCGGACGCGAGATTCCCTTGGGCCGTCCCGTGGTGCCCGAGCTGTAGAGCATGAACTCGCCGAGCGGCTCTTCGGCGAGCGGCTCGGGGGCATGCTGCGCGAGCGCCGCCTCGTAGCTCTCGAACGCGCCGGCAGCTCCTTCGGGCGGTCCGTCGATCACCAGGAAGCGCCGGCACCCCGGTGCGCGTTCGGGAATCCCCGCTGCGGCCTCGTGCACCGCGCGCGAGGAGATCAACACCCGAGCGCCGCAGTCGTCCGCGATGTAGCCGGCCTCCGCCGCGGTCAGGTAGCGGTTCACGGTGGTGAGGTAGAGCCCGGATCGAAGTGCCGCCCAGGCGACTTCGAAGTAGCGAAGGTGGTTCTCGAGGAAGACCGCGAGGTGATCGCCGCGTCGCAGCCCCTCCGCCCAGAGGAGCTGGGCCAGCCGATTGGAGCGCGCGTCGAGCTCGGCGTACGTGATCGACTCCCCCGTACCGGCAGCGATCGCGGCCAGCTTGTCCGGCGAGGTGTTGGCATGGTGGCCCGGATACATGCGGCATCTCCCTGGTGGTTTCGCGCCGAAAAACTATGATAATAGTTATTGCGTTGCCAGGAGGCTCCTGTGACGCCCATCGACGGTCGCGATCTCATCTCCCCCCGCGCCTACGCCAGGCAAGGGACTCCCCATGAGCAGTTCACGGAGCTCCGGCGGCTCGACCATCTCCACCGCTGCGAGCCGCAGGGCTTCCAGTCCTTCTACCCCGTAGTGCGGCACCGGGACATCTGCGAGATCTCCAAGCAGCCCGATCTCTTCTGGAACCGCCGCGGCATCGTGCTGGAGAGCGAGCAACAGAAGACGATCCTCGAGGCCGAGTCAGGACTCGGATCGCTCCGTGCGATCCTCGTGATGGATCCTCCCGAGCACCGCGACTACCGCAAGATCGCCTCGTCGTGGTTCACGCCGCGGGCGATCGAGCACGTGGACCCCGTGGCGCAGGAGAGCGCAAGACATCTGGTCGACCGTCTGGTCGAGCAGGCCCACGGCGGCGAGGGCGAGTGCGAGTTCGCGAACGAGATCGCCGCGGCGCATCCGCTTCGCATCCTCTCGACCATCCTCGGCGTGCCGCGCGAAGAGGAGCCCCGGATCCTCGCGCTCACCAACCAGCTCTTCGCATCGGACGATCCCGATCTCCAGCGCGAGGGCGAGGACCGCCTGGCGGCCGCCAAGGCGCTGGCTCTCGATTTCTTCCAGATGTTCCAGGAGATCATCGAGGATCGTCGCGCGAACCCGCGCGGCGATCTGGCGACCGTCCTCGCCAACGGCCAGGTGAACGGCGAGCCCATGGGGCTGATGGAGACGCTCGGCTACTTCCTGATCGTCTTCACCGCCGGGCACGACACCACGAAGAACTCGCTCGTCGGCGGACTCCATGCCCTCGCGCAGCACCCCGAGGAGTTCGCCAAGCTGAAGCGCCACCCGGAGCTCATTCCGAGCGCCGTCGAGGAGATCCTGCGCTTCGCATCGCCAGTCAACTACATGAAGCGCGTGGTGGGCCAGGACATCGAGTTCCGCGGGCAGAAGCTCCGCGAGGGCGAGAATCTCGTGCTCTTCTACTCGTCGGCGAACCGCGACGAGGCCGTTTTTGACGACGCGTTTTCGTTTCGCGTCGACCGCAGGCCGAACCCGCACCTGGCCTTCGGGATCGGCGAGCACTTCTGTCTGGGTGCCCATCTGGCGCGCCGCTCGCAGCGCGCGCTGCTCGCCGAGCTTGTGCGCCGGCTCGATTCGCTCGAGCTTGCCGGCCCGCCCGAGCGGATCCACTCGAGCTTCGTCGTGGGTCTGAAGAAGCTGCCTCTGCGCTACCGCGTGAGCGCAGCTTCGTAGGGGGGACCGTGGCTTACCAAGAGATCCACTACGAAGTCGCGGACGCCCGCGCGCGCATCACGCTGGCGCGCCCCGACAAGCACAACGCGATGACGCCGCGGCTCCTCGAGGAACTCGAGCACGCGGTCTGGGAGGCGGACGAGGATCTGGCGGTCCACTGCGTGATCCTGCGCGGTCAGGGCGCCTCCTTCTGCTCGGGCTACGACCTCACGGCTCTCGTCGACGAAAGACGCGCTGGACATCGCACCGGCCGCAGCCACGACGACGACATCTGGCTGATCGAACGGAACAACCGCCGGATCCGCGCGCTCTGGGAAATGCACAAGCCGTCGATCGCCCAGGTCCACGGGAACTGTCTGGCGGGAGGGACCGACCTCGCGCTCGCCTGCGACATCGTCCTCGCGGCGGACGACGCCCGTATCGGCTTCCCGGCCGCGCGCGCTATGGGCGCGCTG
>JANLUN010000822.1:0-4762 GCA_031363505.1 Planctomycetota bacterium
GTCGAGGTCCGCTGCGGTGACTGAATTGGGGCCGTATGCCTCACTTACGTTTTCAAGGGAGAGCGGAGTCGCGCCGAATACGCCGGGGCTCTCTTGGAAGAAGACGGTGAGCGTGTTGCTCTCGCTGTTCGCGGAGGCGAGATCGAGATCGCCGTCGCCGTCGAGGTCGGCTGCGGTGACGAAGATGGGGTAGCTCGTCACGCTCGCGTTTCCAAGGGAGAGAGGAGTCGCACCGAATACGCCGGGGCTCTCTTGGAAGAAGACGGTGAGCGTGCCAAAGAATCTGTTCGCCGATGCGAGATCGAGATCCCCGTCGCCGTCGAGGTCGGCTGCAGTGACTGACCAGGGGCCGATCGTCTCGCTAGCGCTTCCAAGGGAGAGCGGAGTCGCACCGAATACGCCTGGGCTCTCTTGAAAGAAGACCGTGAGCCTGTTGTTGCCTGGGTTCGCCGATGCGAGATCGAGATCCCCGTCGCCGTCGAGGTCGGCTGCGATGACGGCTACGGGGTCGTTCGTCACGTCCGCGTTTCCAACCGCCACCGGCTCCGTGTCCAGCGGCGACCGAATCACCTTCGCTGCCTTGGTCGCTCCGTCCACGCCCCTCTCGGCATCCATCGGAATGGCCCGAAAAGTGACTGCGCCGCCTTCGCCGACGTCCTCAGTGTCCCACACGAACAAACCGCGCGTGCCGGTTGGAGACGGCTGCCCTCCCAGCGACGGTTGTCGCACCCGGAAGAGTTGAGACGCGGATAACGCAGGCGAGAACGCCGCCGACACATGCACGTCATGACGCGCAAGCTCGAACCCATCGATCGTGCGCCGCTGCTCGACGCCACCGCCGACGGCGAGGTCGTCTGCGCTGGAGAGTGCGAGTAGCAGGAGTTCCGCGGAACCCGTCGCGATCGAGGCGCCGTCCCCGGGCAGTGACGACGTGACCTGGTACGACCGGTTCAGTCCACCTTGCCCGAGATCGATGGACTGCAATTCACAAGTTCCCTCAGGCGAATCGCTCTGCGTGATCACGAGCAGGCGAGCTCCCGATCGATCGATCGCCAACGATCGCGGATGCTCGAAGACATCCTCTAGGATTGGAATCGGTTCCGCGGGGATGGTGTGCCGCTCCAGCGTGTCCAGACGAATCGATTGCACGCGACCGATCCCGTCGTCGGTCTGTGCGTCGCGCTCGGCCAGATAGATCCGATTCGTGTTCAATGGGTCGAGCACGACACCCCACGGCGTCGAGAGATCGTCGAAGAGGGTCACCGCGCGCGGACTCTGCAGCTCGGAATAGTCGAGACGAATCAACGAGCTCGCGACGGTCACGAGGGCGGAGTTCGAGCCTTGGATCGCGAGTCCACGAATGACTCCCGCCTCGGTCGAGCCGTCGAACTCGACCAGAGGCGTGATCACACCGTCGGCGAGCTTCACACGTGCAAGTTGCCACGCACCTCCAACGTCCGATGCGATGAGCACGCTCAACTCGTCGCGCTCGAGCGCCATCGCGCTCGGCTCACCGGGAGCAGACGACACGAACTCGTGCGTCACGACTCCAGTCGCGAGATCGATCCGACGCAAACGCCACGCACCGGGATTCGATCGGTCGAGGACGAGCGCTTCGATTCCGTCGCCGATCGGTAGCGCCGCAACGGGATGGTTCAGGGGATTGCTCGCCCACGTCGCGGCGATCGGCTCGGGGACGTTCGATGCACGCAGGATCTCGAGCTCGCGGCCGACGAGTCCGTGCGCCAGGATCGACGACGCGGTCGTAGCGAGCTCGGGTAAACGCACCGACGTCGAGTCGATGGGCACGACTCGTCCCTCGACCCACGTCGGGTACTCCGTGCAAATGTGCCGCTCCCTGCGCTGAACCGTATCCGCGAGGATCGCGTTGATCTCGGCCGGCGTGTCCGGCAGCGGCGGGAACTCCTCGTTCGGCCGTTTCCACTGGAAGACGACCTGCACTTCGTCCGACTCCTCGTCGCGCACTGTGTACGGGATCGGAATGCCAGCGCGCTGATCGGGGTTGAGCACGAGCAGTCCGTCGCTGATCGTCGCGATCGGTTCCGCGTTGTTGTCGACGCGGAACACCGGCGTTGCGATCGTGGCACTGGCGACGACCTCGTCGCGCGCGGTGAAGCGCACGCGCACGTCGCGCTCGAGCTCGACGAGGTCCCAGTCGGTGTCCCAGAAGAAGACGAATTCGGCACCGATGACCGTCGTGTCGACTCCGGGGAACGCGAACTCGGGCGTGAGGTCGCTCGGCAACAAGCCGCCCGGTCGTGCAAAACGCCAGCCGAGATCGGGCTCGTCTCCGATGATGTCGAACTCGACTTGGATCGAGACGTTGTCGCTCGACGAATCCGACACGGCGAAGCGCAGCGGCACGACGCCGTCGACTTCGGCTGCGGGCGGCAGCGGATCGAGCACCTCGGGCGGGTCGTTGCCGAGTCCGAAGTCGTCGTTCGCACCCAGCACGACTTCCTGTTGCCCGTTCTCGAGTGCTGCGATCACGCGCACACCTGCGACGAAGCTGCCATCGTCCGGCAGCGCGGGCTCGGCGGCGAAGTTCCAGGGCAACTCGTGCTCGACGCCGTCGCTGGTCGTGGACAGCGTCGCTGGGTTGCGATCGATCTGCGTGATCGGTTCGCGCGCTTGCCCGGGCAACTGAAAGAAGAATTGAACGTCGGCCGGGTTGCCCTCGAGATCCGCGAGCACGAAATGCACGCGAGCCTGAAGGGGAAGCTTGGGGTCGAGGACCGTCAGGCTGCTCAGCGACGGCGGTGCATTGCCGCCGCCACCACTGCTGCCACCGCCGGAGACCGCGGCGGCCGTGCCGGCGCCGCAACCCGCCAACATGAGTGGACTGAGGAGCGCGAGCCAGGCCGCGTCGCTCAATCGAATCTCGAGCGATGCCCCTGCGGCAGTTCGCGCGCGTCGTGCCGGCGAGTTGATCGTCATTGTCTCTCCTTCATCCGTTGCGCGTGCGCGCCGACTCGCTCACGAGTTCCGGATCCCCGCATCAGCGATGCTCAATCGTGACCGCGAACAACGCACCCACGTGCGCGGCCGCTTGGCACAGCCCCAGGCTGGCTCCGTCAGGACAACGAACGAGTGGCGCTCAAACGAACAGCGGCTTTCGATCCTCCCGCGGGCCGACACGTCATGGGGGCCTTACAACGTGCATGCAGGAGGCCGTTTATTATCGCACGTCCGGGCGCTCCGTGCTCCTCACTCCGCGCGCGTCACCGTGAACACGATCTGCACGCCTTCCATCTCGAGGTCGCCCAGGCCGTTGCTCAAGTCGACGGTCGTGTCCGACCACCGCGCTCCGAATCCGATGTACGTCCCCGACGGCAGCAAGAACTCGATGCCGGCGCGCGTGTACACACCGGTGCCGAAGCCGTCGCCGTCCTGGTACACGTCGTCGATCGTCTGATCCCAGTCGGCGAACTGCATGACCGGTCCCGCTGCGCCGTAGATGCGGACCCTGTCGCCGATGTCGATGCTGACGAACGGGCCGCCGTAGAAGTCGTAGAGCAAAAGGTCGACGTCGATGACGACCACTGCGCCTCCGCCGCCGAACGCGAACGCCTCCGCGTCCGCGCGGCCGCTGAACGAAAACATGCCTTCGAGGCCCAGGCTCATGCGATCGCCGGCGAGCTTCCACTGAGCGCCTCCGCCGAGCACCGGCAGTTGATCGAGGTCGCCCTCGTCGCCGTCGATCGTTCCGCTGCTGGAGCCGTTCACGGCGACGTGATCGTAGAGCGACGCTCCGAAGAAGCCCTGATACAGCGGCTGGCCGATCGCCCATTTCGGAACCACCGGCGGCTCGAACGGCAGGGAGCCGTACGTCTGCATCGACTGCGGCGCGATGCTCATCGTCGCGAGAGGCAGCGTGTCGGCATCGATCGACCCCGACGGGTTTGGAGCGGCGCAACTTGCGGCGCACACCACGGTCAGTGCCAGTTCTGCGGCTCCGCGAAGACTCATGGAGCCGCAAGGTATCGGATCGGCGCGACCGTCGTCGCGAATCGGTGGACGTTCCTCGACCCGGGAACTCAGCGCTCGATGACGGCGAAGAATCCCTCCGCGGTCCACTCGGAGAACCAGCGGCCCACGGCGGGTTGCAGCTCTTCGACCGAGCCTTCGAAGTGCGACGCGCCGACCGCGAGCGCGTGGCTCAGCGGCTCGCCCTTCTTCAACTCCGACAGGATCTCGAACATCGATCGCGTGAGGTCCATCCGCCACACGACCCAGTCCTTGCGGTAGACGGCGACGAACGTGGGCATGCGTCGGAGGTCGGGCAGACTCTGCTCTTGCCGCAGCGCGCTCACGATCGCGTTCGTGCGGTGCGCGAACGCGTGGAGTCGCAGCGCGGGCACGAGCTTCACGCGCATGCCGGCCCAATCCGCGGGACTGAGCTGCGCCAGATCTGCGGGCGACAGCGTCTCCGATCCCTCTTCGTCGAACACCTCGCTCATTGCGAGCTCGAGCCGCGCGATGTCGGCGAGCAGCGCGCGGCGGGGGATCTTCACGTCACCGTCCAGGAACTCGGCCATGTGGCGTCCGAGGACGTTGAGCGAGTAGTGCCGCGACGGAAACTTGCGCAAGTACGCGCGCACGAGCTTCTCGAACTTCTCGGGCCCGACGAATCGGCGGAGCGCGGGGTAGTCGGACTCGAGGCACTCTTGGAGCCGCGACACGTACATGCCGCTGTAGATCGCGACGCGATCGCGCGGCGCGAGATGCCGTGAGGGCAAGA
>JANLUN010000829.1:0-4001 GCA_031363505.1 Planctomycetota bacterium
CGGCTCCCCCGCGCGGGTTGGTTTTTGCGGGGGGGGCCGCCGCCCCCGCCGGGGGGGGGCGCGCCCCACGACCGGCGGGGATCGCCCCAAGTCTGCCGACGCCCGCTGTCGCGCTGAGCGGCGTCGTCGCGCCGCCGTCACCCGGCGTCGACCTCGTGTTCTTCTGGGACACGAACTTCGATCTGCACGAGCTCGAGCTCGACGTCGCGCTGCGTTTCACGCCGGCGGATTCCGTGACCGAAGGTGTGCCGTTCGCGACGCAAGCCTTCCGCGTCGACAACAATGCTGCGCCGTCCGTGACGCTGCGCGAAGGTCAATTCATCGCCAACGGTGACGGCCGGCGCGGGATCGTGATTCCGTTCACGGTGTCCGACGACGAGCACGACGCCGTCGACCTCGCCTTTCAATGGCGCCGCTCGAGCGAAGCCTTCGTGAACCTGCCGGCGGACGCTCCGTCGGTGCGCGCGATCCTCGCCGATCCCGAGTTGCGCCAGCAGTACCGGATCTGTTCCGAGATGCCGAGCGCGGTAGAGGGAGAGCTCGTTCGCGTCGACGCGACGACCGTCGAGCTGCCGGAGCTAGCCGGACGCGCTGCGCACGTCCTGGCGCACGGGATCATCGGACGCGAGCTCGAGATCCTGCGTCCGTCGATCGTGCCCCGTCTCGTGACCAGCGTCTGGTCTTCGAATCCGCTCGTCGCGCCCGTGGGCGCGCTGCCGCTCGACGGCGGAGCGAGCGCGCTCGTGCTCGACGCGCCCACGCCGGGTGCGTGGCGGGTTTCAAGGCTCGAGCTCGCGACCGGCGAGCCGCTCGCGGATCAACCGCTCGAAGTTGCGTCGGGCGGCGGCGCGCCGACGGCGATGTGTTTCGAGAACGGCGAGGGCTCCGTGCTCGTTGCATCCGATCGAGCAGGCGCATGGTGCGTCGAGCGCGTCGGCCTTCAAAGCGGCGACGTCTCGACGCTGTGTGTAAGCGATCGTTCGAGGGCATCGGGCGCGATCCGCGGCATCGTCAGCCTGGGCACCCACGCGTGCCTCGCCACGGTGGGGAGCTCGCTGCTCCGACTCGACTGGTCGAACTCTGCGCAGCCGCGGGTCGTCGCGCTCTTCGACGATCTGGAGACGCCGTGGGGTCTGGCGCTCGACCCATTGAGCACGAATCGGATCTTCCTCGCGGAGCGCGACGCGCGGACCACCAGCGGCATCGGCCGCATCCTCTCCATCCAGATCGACACGCTCGAGCGCCACGTGCTGCGCGCGGGGGCGCAGCAACTGCTCGACGATGTCGTGCAGCATTCGATCAATCGTCCGGAGGCTCTCGCGTTCGATCGAGCGCAGCGGCGATTGCTCGCGATTACGCAGCGCGAAGTCTCCGACGCGACTCACGAGCTGCTCGCGATCGAGCTCGACGCTTCCGGCGTGAGCCGCACGTTCGAGATGCGCACGGGCCTGCCCGCGAGCACGGGCGGCGTGGCGACCGATGCCCAGGGCACGATCGTCGTCGCTCGCACGAGCGATCACGAATTGGAAGCGGGTGGCGGCGTGGAGCAGCGGCGGACGATCACGGCCTGGGATCCCGCGCGACGTCGCGTGGGATTGGCGCAGCCGCTCGAAATCCTGCCGAGCGCGAGCGCGCCATGGCGCATCCAGTACTCGCTGCGCGCATTGCCTGGCGCCTCGGAGGGATCGTTCCTGTGGGACAGCCACGATGTCCCGTCGGGCGGCGACGTCTTGGTTCGGATCACGCCCCTGGACGCCGAAGTCGGTGCGGTCGCTCAGTCATCCGTCCCGAAGCACTTGTTGACGCCATTCGATGGTGCGACGGTCGAGCTCGCGAATCCTTTCGGCGCCGAACATCCCATCGGAATCATCGTTGTGGACATCGACGGCGACGGCGACTCCGATCTAGTTTCGGCGAACCGGGGCGGAAGCTCTCTCAGCGTGTTTCGACAGACCACGTCCGGGGAATTCGAGCTACCGCCGACCCTCTTGATGGGCTTTGAATCGATGCAGGGTGCTCGATCCGTCGCCGCGGCGGATCTCGACGGCGACGGCGACCTCGATCTCGTCTGCGCGAGCGAGTTCGGCAGCGCGCTGAGCATCTTCTGGCAGGTGAGCGCCGGCGCGTTCGACCCGAGGCCTACGTCGCTCGGCGGTTCGAACATCACGCCGCGTGCGTATTGCGTGGCGGCGGCCGACATCGATAGGGACGGCGATGTCGACCTCGTCTCGGCGAACAACGAAGGCGATACGCTGACCGTGTTCTGGCAGACGCGTGCGGGAGAGTTCGACGGGCGGCCGACCGTTCTCGGCGACTCCACGACCACGGATGGAGCGAAGTTCGTCGCCGTCGCGGACGTGGATCAAGACGGACGCCCCGACCTCGTCTGCGCCAACGACGGCGCGCATACGTTGAATGTGTTCTGGCAGATCGCGGCCGGAGCGTTCGACCCAGTGCCGGCCGTGCTCGGAGGGACCGACGCGACTCGCGGACCGAGGGGCCTTGTCGTCGCTGACCTGGATCGCGATGGCGATTTCGACGTGGCGTCTGCGAATGAGCTGTCGGACACGCTGAGCATTTTCTGGCAGACGGCGGCGCGGAGCTTCGATCCAGCGCCGAGTCTCTTGGTCGTAGGTCTCAACTCGGGAGTGGTCGATGGTCCGGTCTCCGTCGTAGCGGCCGATGTCGACCTGGACGGAGACTTGGACCTGACGTCGTCGAACATCTGGAACGACACGCTGAGCGTGTACTGGCAGACGTCGGCCGGCGTGTTCGATCCCAAGCCCGCGGTCTTGGGAGGCGGGCCGCCGTACATCGAATCGTGCGTCGTCGTCGCCGACGTAGACGGCGACCGCGATCTCGATCTCGTATCCGCGGTCGAACTGACGGGAGCGCTCCGCATCTGGCGAAACGTCGGCCGAGGGAGCGTCAAGCCGACACCGGAGATCATCGCGGGACTGCCGACGGTCGACGGTCCGCAGTCGATCTCCGTCGCCGACGTGGATCAGGACGGTGATCTCGACATCGTCTCCGCGAATCGTTGGTCGCAGACCATTTCCGCGCACCGCCAACTCGGCGCCGGCGTTTTCGATCCCGTGCCCGTGTTCGCCGGCGGCTATCCGACGTTCAACGCACCGTGCTCCACCCAAGCCATCGACATCGACGGGGATGGCGACCTCGACCTCGTGTCGGCGAACTTCGAGTCCGACACGTTGACCGTGTTTCGACAGACGTTTCCGGGCTCGTTCGAAGCGACGCCGATCGTGCTCGGCGGTCCGCCCACGCTCGATAGTCCTCTGTTCGTGACCGTCGCCGACGTCGACGGCGATAGCCGGCTCGATCTCATCTCTGCGAATACCTTGAGCAACTCCTTGACGGTGTTCTGGCTCTCCGCCAGCGGCGAATTCGATCCCGTTCCGACCGTGCTCTCCGGCTGGCCGATCTTCTCACCCATGTGCGTGACGGCTGCCGACGTCGACCGCGACGGCGACTTGGACCTCGTTTCCGCGAACGACTTCAGCAACGCGCTCGTGATCTCGTGGCAGACCGCGCCGCGCGTGTTCGACCCCGTGCCGGCGGCGGTCTCCGGGACGCTCGGGTGGGAGAGTCCGCAATCCGTGACGGTCGTCGACGTGGATCGAGACGGCGACGTCGACTTGGTGTCGACCAATAAGTTCGGTCATACGGTGAACGTCTTCTGGCAGCGCTCGGATGGGAGCTTCGACACGGAACCGACCAGGCTGGGCGGCTTTCCGTTGACCCAAGAACCACACTCGGTCGTGTGCGCCGACTTCGACGGCGACGGCGACCGCGATTTGATCTCGGCGAACTACCTCAACAGCTCGCTGAGCGTGTTTTGGCAAACGAGCCCCGGAGTGTTCGAGCCGGTGCCCATGCTCGTTGGCGCGTTCCCATCCATCAATGGCCCGTGGTTCGTGGACGCGATCGACGTCGATCTGGACGGGGACCTCGATCTCGTTTCGGCCAACTTCGACGGGAAG
>JANLUN010000840.1:0-1402 GCA_031363505.1 Planctomycetota bacterium
GTGAAGGTCTTCGGCGACGACATGGACGTCTTGCTCGAGCTGACGGCTCCCCAAAACCTGCCCAAGCTCGAGCCCGGTTCGATCTTCGTCGTGAGTTCGGCGCTGTGGCACAACTTTCCGGAACGCCGCCCCGACGTCTTCCGCATCTACGATCAGGCGCTGCGGCTGTATCCCGGCGACTACGTGCTCCAAGCCGTCGGCGGAGTCATCTACCGGGATGCGGGGCGCGCAGAGGCTGCACTCACTTGTCGCGCAGCCGCGCTCAGCCTACGGCCCGGCGACATCACCGCGCAGCTCGCGATGGCGGATGCGCTGCAACTGCTCGGCCACTTGCCCGACGCGGAGGGCGCGTACCGCGCGTGCATCGCCGCGGCGCCGTCGAACGCCGAGGCGTATTACGGCCTCGGCACGGTCCTGACCCTCCTCGGCGATCACGAGGGCGCGCTCAGGAGCCTCACGCACTCGCTCGAGCTCGAAGAGAACGCGGACCGGCGCGTGGACTTCGAGGTCACGCGCTACTACTTGGGCTTGAACACACCGGCGGACATCGAGGGCATGCTCGCCATCGCAACGAGTTCGTACAACGGCGCCACGCTGCTCTACGCGTTGCTCGACCATCCCGATCCGAAGCAACGAGATCCGCAGCTCGTCCTGCGCTCGCTGCAAGGGATCGCGGCGCCGTACTCCGGCGAGAGTTGGTTCTTCGTGGTCGAAGCCGTCGCGAACGTCCGCGCTGAGGATTGGCCCGGCGCGCTCGCCGCGATGGAGGGCCACTACCGACCGCCGGATGTCGCGCTCATCACGCCGATGGCGTACGACTTCCTGCGCTCGCTCATCTACAGCCATCTCGGACGAGACGGCGAAGCGCGCGAGTGCTACACGCGCGGCATGGCGAAGTGGAACGAAGAGACCGGCGGAAACCCGGCGGCTTGGGAGAAGTCCGACGTGATGCGCTGGCGACGCTCCGCCGAGGCGGTGCTCGCGAAGTAGCGCGCGGAGGAACGTTCGAGCGGCCTCCCGCGATCCGTCACAGCCCGGCGAACTTCTCGATGTCCTTCTGGTGCTTCTCGAGCACCTTCTGCAGCGCCGTCGCGGCTGCGACGACGTCGGCTTTCGCGCCCGACTTCAGCGCCGCTTTGAACGCCTCGTGCTTCTCGGCCACGTCCTTCTGCCCCGCGGCGCCGTCGAGCAGATACGCGATGACGAGCCCCGCCTCGTGGTACATGCGGCTCGACCCTTCGATGTCGTTCATGCTGAGCTTGAACGCGAAGACGTCCTCGAGCTTGCGCAAGCCGCCGGCTTTCTTGATCTCCGCGAACGCGAACGCGCGCAACGTCCACGGATCGGCGCCTTCCGCCGCTTCGGGGTTCTTCACGAAGCGCTCGACGTACGACGCGGCGCC
>JANLUN010000845.1:0-6872 GCA_031363505.1 Planctomycetota bacterium
TCAAACGAGAGGAGTTGCTCGCCTGGAGAGTCTTCCCATCCGGACGCTGACGGGCGCAGCCACGTGGGCCAGTTTCAGTGACTGATCTGAGACCACTCGACGCGCAGGACGCCCCGCTGCGCCGCCACTTGCTCGAGCATCTGCGGCGCCTGCTGCAGATTCCTGCACCGGATGTGAAACACGAGCTCGAACGGCTCGTCTTCAGGTCCACGCGTCCCAGACAGATCCTGCACGCGGATGTCGTGCTTGCGCAGGATCCCACCGACGGTGTCCGCGAGCGGTACGAGCTCGGATCGCAGTCCACGCACGACGAGTCGCCGGTAGATCACCGGCGCGATGCCGCGCGTCAGCTTGTCGAGGAGCGCGAGCACGGCGAGCACGATCAGCGCGGTCGCGATCGCGAGCGCGTACTCGCCCTGACCGATCACGATGCCGAGTCCCGCCACGGCCCACACGGTCGCGCCGGTTGTGATGCCGCGCACGATGTCCCCCGCGCGAATCACGGTCGCGGCGCCCAGGAATCCGATGCCCGTCACGATCCCGGCCGCGAGTCGATTGGGATCCAAGACCACGCGCGCTCCGCTCTCGCTCGTCAGGAGCTCGGTCGGAATCTGGCGCGACGCGAAGATCAGTACCGTCGACGAGAGGCACACGAGTATGTGCGTTCGCAGTCCGGCCGGTCGCCCGTGGATCTCGCGCTCGTACCCGATGATGCCGCCCAAAAGGACGGCCAGCGCGATCGGCGTGAGGTCGAGTCGCGCAATCTGCTCGAAGAGGGCTTGGAAGTCGGGCATGGTTCTCCCGGTGGTCGATCCCGGCGGCGCGGAGGGCGCGAGCTCCTGCGGGAGTGTCCCTAGCGATGGTGACGTGCGGGGACGAGCGCGACAACCCCAGCTCCGCCGGCCGTCCCCGCGGAACGGAGCGCAAGAGCGTGATCCGCACGCGGGTCGCGCGATCTTTTGCGACGAGTCCCGCACGCGAAGCCGGCCACCCCTTCGCAGGGTCAACCTCGATCGCTACGATCGCCGGCCCCGAGCCGGCCGGCCAGGCGCGCTCCCGCGCCAGCCGAGCCTCGCGCGACTCGACCGCGCCGTCACCGCCAGCAGGCTCCCGCACGCCCCCCCGCACGCCCAATGACCCACCCTGAACTGATCGAACGCATCACTCGCTCGCTCGCCTACATGCTGCGCCACCAGCCGGAGCAGTTCGACCTCGAGCTCGACGAGTACGGCTTCGCGGACATGGAGGACGTCATCCAGGCGCTCAACGAGCGACTCGGAGAGCCGGTCGAGGACGAAGACGTGCGGACCGCGGTCGAGTCGGGAGACCGCGTTCGCTACGAAATCGCGGCGAACCGGATCCGCGCGCTCTACGGACACTCGATCGAGGTCAAGCCTGGCGAATCGGCGAAGCCGCCGACGCTTCTCTATGTCGGCGTGTCGCAGGGCGACGCGGAGCGCGCGCACAAGTACGGCTTGCGCCCCGGCCGGCGCAGCTTCCTGCACCTCGCGCTCAATCCCGACGACGCGCTCGAGACGGGGCGGCGCGCCTCACGCGACTACGTCGTGATCACCGTGAACGCGCTCGATGCGTGGGAGGAGGGCATCAACTTCTACGATCGCAAGTCGCTCTTCCTGTCGGACCCGATTCCGACGCACTTCCTCCAAGTCGGGGACGTGCACACCGACGGGTACGCGCCGGTCGAAGGCGAGCGCTCGCACGGCCACGAGTCGGGCGGGCCGCCGCCGGGTCGTGGTCGTCCGCGCGACGATCGTGGGGGTCGAGGTGGTCGCGGTCGCGGACAACGCGGCGGCCGAGTCGGTCGCGGAGGGTTCGATCGCCCCCACGAGTCTGATTCGCCGCGACGTCACTCCGGCGGTGGCGACGAAGGATCGCGCGGCGCGCCGCGTCACGCCGAGCCGCATGGGAGTCCGTCGCCCCGATCCGATGCGGCACCGGTCGGCGCCGATCGACGCGATGCGCGCCCCGCGTTCGACGACGGCGGTGGTCGACACACGCACGACGAGGGCCGCGGCCGTCCTCTTCACGACGCGGCACGCGGGCACGACGCAGGACGCGGGCACGATGCGGCACGCGGGCACGACGCCGGACACGGACGGCACGCCTCGGATTCAGGACATGGCCGCCACCCGGCTGACGCCGGCCACGGCCGGCAGGCTTCGGACGGTCGGCACGGCGAGTCCGGGCACGGTCGTCACGCCGACGCCGGACATGATCGCCCCGCCGGCGGGGGACACGATCGGCACGCCGGTGCGGGCCACGATCGGCCCGCCGAAGCAGGACAAGGTCGTCACGGGCCGCGCTCGTCCGACGATCGGCGCGGTCGACCCGATTCGCGTCCGCCGCAGCGCGAGTTCCAGGACGACCGCGGACGACCGCGCGGGAACGGAAGTTCGCGAGACGGTGCGCGCTCCGATGCGCCGCGTCGAGACGATCGTCCGATGCGCGACGATCGCCCCGCGCGCGAGGATCGACCGATGCGCGACGATCGCGCGCCGGCCGAGCGAAGCGGTGCGCCCGAGCGTCCGGCGCGACCCGCGCCGGCGAACGAGTCGAGCGGCGGCGGCGGCTTCGGACTGGGCGTGTTCGAGCCCAAGCCTGCGTCGGTTCGTCCTTCCGCGCCGTTGCCGCGCGAGAAGCCGGCCGCGGAGAAGCCGCGCGAAACTCCGCGCCCGCAGCGCGACGAAGGCGGCTCGTTCGGCGCCGGGATCGAATAGCGCTGCCGGCCTCGGGATCGAGTAGCGCATCTCGTGCTGGCATCGAGTAGCGGTTCCGGCGCGGGATCGAGGAGCGGTGTCGACGCCGGGATTGAGCAGCGGTTTCGACGCGGCATTGCGGAACGCCGGCGACGCGTTGCTGGCGGGATGAACTTCTCGCCGCCGCCGAGCTCGCGTCGAGTCGCGATCCGAAAACGCCGTGCGCGGCCATTGCGCAGTCAGGCGGCGCGCGCGCACACTCGCCATGCACGTCGCGCTCGCGCGGCGGAGCGCAGCATGCAAGCGCCCAAGCTCACGCTCGAGCTGCCGCCCGGATACGACGTCTTGCAGTCGACCCGCGCGCTCCTCGCCGTGCATCGCACCTCCGGTGCGGGCTTGCTGGCGTCCGGGTTCGGTCCGGATACCGACGGCCCGATGCGGACGAGCTCGCTCGCGGGACGCAAGCCGCTGTTCGAGATCGCGGTCGGCGAGGACCGTTACGTCGTGCGTCGCTTCAGCCACGGCGGGCTGCTGCGTTTCCTCACGGGCTCGCGCTTCCGTGATCCGATGCGGCCGTTCCACGAGCTCGCGCTCGCGCACGAGCTCGATCGGCGCGGCATCGCGACCGCCGCGATCGTCGCGGCGCGCGCGAGGTCGATGCGCGGCGGCGGCTTCGCGCTCGACCTCGTGACGCGGCGGATTCCGGACGCGCTCGACCTCGGGTTCGTGCTCTCGAAGGCGGGCGCTGGCGAAGTCCGCGCCGCCGATCTGCGGCGCCTCGCGCGCGAGCTCGGTGCGCTCGTGCGCAGGCTCCACGACGCGGGATTCGTGCACGCCGACCTCACGTTGAACAACGTGCTCGCGAGCGCGGACTCGCTTTCGGGCGCGGCGCCGAAACTCTGGATCCTCGACCTCGATCGAGCGCAGTTCGAGCGCGCGCTCTCCGACGACGAGCGTCGGAAGAACTTGACGCGCCTCTATCGTTTCGTCGCGCGGCGCGACGAGCGCGCGGGCCGGCCGCTCCGCCGTTCGGATTTCGCGCGCTTCTTCCGCGGCTACGATCCGGACCGAACGCGCTGGAAGTCCGATTGGCGCGCGATCGCCGCGGCGGCGGGTGCTGCACGCGCGGTGCACTCGCTCGGCTGGGGGCTCGAGGGCATTTTCGGCCGCTCGCGCGATCCGCGCTTCGCAGGCTCGCGCGAAGAGTCGCGCAGCTGAGCGCGCGCTCAGCGTCTCAACGAGCGGCTCGCGAGCTGACGCTCGAGTTCGTCCGCGACGACGGCGTTCCCGGCCGCGCTCCAATGACCCTCGCCGGCCCACAGCGATCCGTTCGACTCGCCGCCGGCAATGACGAGCACGCGGGTCACATCGCACACCTCGATTCCGTCGTCTTCGATCGCGCCCACGAGCTCCTTCCAGTACGGCCGTCCGCGGCGCGTGCGATCGGCGAGGTCGCTCTCGTCGGGAAGGATAAAGACGCGGAGGTGCGCGCCGCTCGCTTCGACTTCGGCGCGCAGGGTTCGGACGATCGCGTGCGTCAGGCGGAAGAGCTCACCTTCGCGATCCTCGAGCAAGCCGGCTGGATCGCGATCGCGTCGCTCCCACGCGGTGAGCGCCAATCGCGTGATCGACGAGTGATGCGCGAGCGTGCTTCCCGCGGGCAAGTACGCGGCGAGCGAGCTTGCGACCCAGTGATCGCTCTCGCCGACCGCGGCGATGAAGTCCGCTTGGGATCCGACCAATCGATCGACGTCCGCCAGCGTTCGCGCGGGACTTGCGACGAGCGCGAGCCCGCCGTCGTCCTCGAGTCGAAAGCGCGGCTTGAACGCGACCGAGAACGACCAGTGGCGCAGCGCGGGCGGATACACCGTCAAGATGCGCGGCAGCGCATCGGGCAGGAGACCGAGCCACACTTCGTCGCCCGCGAGCGCCTTCCCGTCGCGGCGCCAGCGCAGCAGAGCTTGATCGATGCCGTACGCGCCGACGCCGAGGTTCGCGACTTCCAGATCGTCGCGGCGCGCGTCGAGACGCGAGACCCAACACTCGTTGCCCGCGACGGCCATGCCCAGCGTGTACGAGCATCCGATCGCGATCGCGCGCTTCACACCGGCGGCGCGCGCATGCGCGAGCGGCTCGGAGCCGACGCGGCTCCCCGCCCAATCGAATCGGTAGAGGCCGTCGTCACTCTCCGGGCGCGTGCACCAACCCAGCTCGGAATCGAAGTCGAACGACGACGCCGGCGGCTCGCCCGTCGTCGCGTGCGCGTGGATGCGCGCGAACGAGCTCTGCTGCTTCGGTGAGAATATCGGCGGGTCGAACGGGGCGATGCGGCGGGAGCGGAGCTCTCCGTCGCGCAGCACGGTGTACTGCACGAGCTGGTCGACCGCGACGAGGGTCGCGACGCCGAGCAGGAGCTTCACGCTGATCCGTTTCATCGCACCAAGTCGCGCTGGCTCCATCGTAGGGGTTTGGATATCGCGATCGAGCGCCCGATAAGGCAATCTCCTCCGTCCCGAATCGAGCCGATGACGAGCGCAAGCACCCAACACCACGCTCAGGATGTCCATGCCGCAGAGCCGTCCGAGCTCCCGGTGACAGGCCCGCCCGCCATCGCTGGCGTTCCGCTGGGGAAGCGTCGCGCGATCGTGGTCGGAGCGAGTTCCGGCATCGCCCGCGCGCTCGTTCTCCGATTACTCCGCGAGGGCTACCGCGTCGGTGCGCTGGCACGTCGCGCGGACCTCCTCGACGAGCTCGAGCGCGAAAGCGCGTCCGTCGCCGCGGCGAGCGGCGGCCGATTATGGGTGCGCGCGCACGATGTTCGCGCGACCGACGAAGTGAGCGCGCTCTTCGAGGAAGCCGTGCGCGAGCTGGGCGGCCTCGACGTGATCGTGTACGCGGCGGGCATCATGCCGGCCGGTGCGCCCGGTGAGTACGACACCGCGAACGACCTCGAGCAGATCGCGGTGAACTTGTCGGGCGGCATCGCGTGGCTCAACTGCGCGGCGCGCTTCTTCCGCACGCAACGCGAAGGCACGATCGTCGGGATCTCGTCGATCGCCGGCGACCGCGGTCGCAAGGCGAATCCCGTGTACTGCACGACGAAGGCGGCGCTCAACACGTATCTCGAAGCGCTGCGCAATCGCCTCGCCGAGAGCGGCGTGCACGTGTGCACGATCAAGCCCGGCTACGTCGACACGGCGATGACGCAGGGGATGGAGAAGCTCTTCTGGCTCATCTCGGCCGACGACGCCGCGCGCGCGATCCTCGTCGCCGCGCGCAATCGCGTGAACGTGCGCTACGTCCCGCTGCGCTGGTGGATCGTCGGCACGATCCTGCGTGCGATCCCGTCGTTCGTGTTCCGCCGGCTCAACGTCTGAGGTGCGAACCGCTGTGTCCGCGACGCGCACCGCATCTTCGCGCCTGATCCCCGCGACGTACGAGTACGTCGAAGGATGGGGGATGGCCGTCGGCGCGCGCTCGCGTGTGCTGCGGCCGCGCGATGTCGACGAGATCCGCGCCTCATATGAGACCGCGCGCCGCGAGAAGACGACGCTGGGACTGCGCGGCACCGGCTGCAGCTACGGCGATGCGTCGGTGAACGAGACCGGACATGTACTCGATCTCACCGCGATGAACCGATTCCTCGCGTGGGATCCGCGCACGGGCATCGCGACGGTCGAGCCGGGCGTCACGTTCGAGACTCTGTGGAAGCGCATCCTCCCCGACGGATGGTGGCCCAAAGTCGTCCCCGGCACGATGTTTCCGACGATCGCCGGCGCGGCGGCGATGAACATCCACGGCAAGAACAACTACTGCGTCGGCACGATCGGCGACGCGGTGCTCGAGTTCGACATCGTGCTGCCGAACGGCGAGGTCAGGACGTGCAGTCGTGCGCAGCACAGCGATCTCTTCCACGCTGCGATCGGCGGTTTCGGGATGCTCGGCACGTTCACGCGGATCGTGCTCGAGACGAAGCGCGTCTACTCGGGCGAGCTCGACGTCACGGGGATCAGCACGCGCAACCTGCGCGAGATGATGGACGGGATCGACTCGCGCACCGCGCACGACGACTATCTCGTGGCGTGGGTCGACTGCTTCGCTCAGGGCGACGAGCTCGGACACCGTGTTGATGCCTTCGCGCTTGAGGCAGTTGTA
>JANLUN010000858.1:0-2544 GCA_031363505.1 Planctomycetota bacterium
CGACGTCGCGCGGAACGAGGTTGCCGAAGCTCGGATACTTGCGCTCGAGATAATAGTCGCGCTCGCTTTCCGGGATCGTCTCGGGCGCGCGCTTGTCGCCGGGTCGCTTCGGTACCCAGACGCGTCCGTCGTTGCGCAAGCTCTCGCTCATCAACGTGAGCTTGGATTGGTGCTGCCCCGTCACGGGAATGCAGGTGGGGTGGATCTGCGTGAAGCACGGATTGGCGAAGAAGGCTCCACGCTTGTGCGCTCTCCACGCCGCCGTGACGTTGCAAGACTTGGCGTTCGTCGACAGATAGAACACGTTCGAGTAGCCGCCGGTGCACAGTAGGACCGCATCACCGGCGTAGCGTTCGTAGGCCCCTGTCACGAGGTTGCGCGCGAGCACGCCGCGCGCGACCCCATCGATCACGACGACGTCGAGCATCTCGCGTCGTGCGAACATTCGCACTCGGCGTTCGCCGACTTGTCGCATCAATGCGCTGTACGCACCGAGCAGGAGCTGCTGTCCTGTTTGACCGCGTGCATAGAACGTCCGCGCGACTTGCGCGCCGCCGAACGATCGATTGGAGAGCAACCCACCGTACTCGCGCGCGAAGGGCACGCCCTGAGCGACGCACTGATCGATGATCGAGTTGCTGACTTCGGCGAGGCGGTGCACGTTGCTCTCTCGCGCGCGGAAGTCGCCGCCCTTGACGGTGTCGTAGAACAAGCGAAACGCGCTGTCCCCGTCATTGGGGTAGTTCTTCGCCGCGTTGATGCCGCCCTGCGCCGCGATGCTGTGCGCGCGGCGCGGGGAATCTTGGATGCAGAGTGCGGTGACGCGATAGCCCATCTCCGCGAGGCTCGCCGCTGCGGATGAACCCGCGAGACCGGTTCCCACGACGATGATGTGGAACTTCCGCCGATTCGCGGGATTGATGAGCGGCAGATCGAACTTGTGGCGCGTCCAGCGCTCGGCCATCGGCCCGCTAGGCGCTTTCGAATCGAGTCGCTGCGCGGCGCTCATGCAGCACCTCCCTTGAAGAGGAAGAAGAGCGGGAACGACGCGAAGCCAACGCCGAGCACGATCGCGAGTGTCCAGCCGATCTTGCCAAGCCACGGCGTGAGGTTCGGATGATCGATCCCGAGCGTCTGACAGGCGCTTCGAAACGCATGGCGCAGGTGAAGCCCGAGCGCACCGACGCCGAACAGGTACACGGCTGCGCCGAGCGGAGTCGACAAGCGCTGCGCAACCATCGCAGCGAGGCTCATCTGCGGCTCGCCGAGCATCTTTCCGATGCGGAAGTCGTAGATGTGCACGATCACGAAGAGCAGTACGACGACTCCCGTGACCAACATCGAAGTCGAGGCGACCGTCTTGCGGCCCTTCGAAGCTCGGATGCGGTAGCCGGTCTTCCGAGCGTCGTGGTTCTCGGCGCTGACGCGGAACGCGAAGGCGATGTGCGTGATGAAGAGCGCGAGCAGCGCGATCTCCGCCAGCGGCAACAGGGGATTCGATTCGAGCGTGTGCGCGTAGGAGTCGAAGTCCGCGTCGCTGCGGTAAAGAAGCAGATTCCCGGCCAGGTGCACGACCAAGAAGCCGAGCAGCGCGAGGCCCGACAGGGCCATCAGCACCTTCTTGCCGATGGACGAGAGAACCACCTTACGAAACCCGTCGAGCATGCATTCCACCTCGGCTGGCGGGCCCCGTCGGGCAGCTCAGCGGTGCGTCGATGTCGCCTCCTGTAGCAACGCACCGCACGCCGCCGGCGGCGCCAGCGGTGATTGGTGCGTGTGACGAAGCAGAAACGTATCGCAGTCGGTTCGCCCGGACAACGGTGCGCCGGACCTAGATGGTCGTTCCGTTGATCCCGCGAAAGTCGCGGCGCGCCACGAAAGACTCGGTGCGCTACAGGGCGCGCAAAGGAGCCGTGGGGACGCTCGGCCGATCCCACTTTTCATTGAAAGCTTCGAGTGCTCGGTTGGCGCACACGACACATTCCCGGAACATGTCTTTGCTTTCGGATTTCCCAGGGGCCATGAGACGGGTGAGCGCTGCACAGTAGGCGGTGAGCCACATCTGTTTCTGCTGTTCGGTTTCCATGCGCGGCATCGTACGCGTCGGCGAACGGCGCGACGCGTTGCACGCGGTCTTCACCGTCCGTAGTCTCGAGCCCAGTGACGAAGCTCCAATCGGTCGAGGGAGGTCCGGGATGATGGGCAAGTCTCAATCGGCGCCGCGGTCAAAGTGGACCACTACCTGTGACGTGGTACTGGTTCACTTTGGCCCTGACGGGGTCGCCAAGGCCGTTTCTAACTGAGAATCAGGCCCGAGCGTCCGAATAATTATTCTTATGGTCACTTGGGTCCGAACAGCCCTCCCCTAGCCCCCTTGCCTACCCGGGCATGCATTGCTAGCTTGCCCGGGCATGGAAAAGCACGCGAGCAGGCGAGACCCGAACGAGGACGCAGCAGATTTGGTCCGGCGTTCGACGAACGGCGAGGACGAGACGCCTACCTGGCTTGAAGCCGCGTGGGCGACGTGGGCGAAGCGGATCGCCC
>JANLUN010000014.1:0-3281 GCA_031363505.1 Planctomycetota bacterium
CGACGTCGCCGTCGACTCGGATCTTCGCCTCGTACTCCTTGGCGTGCGGCGTTTCCTTGATCGCGCGGATGCGGCTCTTCTCGGTCCAGTGCAGTCCGGCGAGCTCGAGCCGGCCGGCGTTGCGCCGGTTAACCACGTCCACGAGCGCGGCCAGATCGACGTCGAGGTTCTTCGGGTTGATCATCTCCATGATGAACGGACGACCTTCGCCGAGCATGCGCACGTCGACGTCTTCGCGCCCCGCGCCGTGAAACACGTTCTTACGCGTCTTGAAGGCCGCGCCGAAGACCCAGCCGACGAGCTCCTGCACCGAATCGCGCGTCAGCTTCCCGAAGCCTTCGCAGCGCGCGCACCCGCGCCGGCGGCGCGCGTGACCTTTGCACTCGGGACAGAAGAAGACCGTCTGCGGAAGATCGCGCGTGAGCTTGCGATACCGGCCTTCGATGTAGACCTTGGCCTGCGGCAGCTCGTTCTTCTTGAGCTCAGTCATCGGCGGTGCGCCTTCTGGAACGAATCGAACGTTCTTACCCGCGTGCCCGAACGGTCGAAGCCCGCGAAATCGGCGGGAGAGGATAGCCGGTGACCGCGCGATCGCAAGCTTCGCCGCGTGAGGTGCAGGGGCTCGGTCTCTATAATCGCCCGCTCACTCCGGCGCGCGCGCACTCCGGCCCACGCACTGCGATTCGCGCACTCGAAGCCCCCCCACGATGCACCCGATCCTTTTCCACGTCCCCGGGCTCGGCTTTCCCGTCCGCTCGTTCGGAGTGATGGTCGCCGCGGGATTCCTGCTCGGCTCGTACCTCCTCGGCAAGCTCGCCGAGCGGTACGGCGACGATCCGAAGAACGATCCCGCGCGCTACTCGCGCGTCACGGTGTGGATCCTGATCGGCGTCGTCATCGGCGCACGATTGATGTACGTCGCCGTCGAGATGGCGCGCGGCTCCGAGGTCGGTCAGTCGTACCGCGATCACCCGCTCCAGATCCTCGCCGTGTGGGAGGGCGGACTCGTGATGTACGGCGGCATGTTCGGCGCGATCGCGCTCGGCCTGTGGAGTGCAAAACGCGAAGGCGTACGCCCGTTCCACGCGCTCGACCTCGGTCTGGTCGCGGGATTCATCGGACAAGCGGTCGGTCGCGTCGGATGCTTCCTCGTCGGCGACGACTACGGACGCGTCGTCGATGCAGCCCACGCGAATCTGCCGTGGCCGATCACGATCCGCGTGCCGAACCCGCTGCCGGATGGCAGCCTCTTCGGCGCGGAGAACGCCGGCCGAGTGCTCTACGCGACGCAGAACTGGATGACGATCAAGGCTCTCGTCGTCGCATTCATCGGCTGGCAGATCCTGAAGCACCGGCGCTACACGGGCCAGGTCGCGCAGTGGATCGTGCTCCTGTACGCGATCTTGCGCTCGTTCGTCGAAGCGTTCCGCGGCGACGAGATCCGCGGCGTGTGGTTCGGCGGACACGTTTCGACATCGCAGCTCGTGTCGATGGTCGCAGGCGCCGTCGCGCTCGCGCTGATCGTGCGCGACCGGCGCAAGAGCGATCCGCTACCCGTCGCCGCGGCGCGTTGAAAGCCCGCGTGAGCTCGCGAGCGCGCACCGACCGCCCTACCGCGTCGCTCTGGCGAGCACCGCACGACACAGACGGCTCACGCGTGCTCGCGGGCGTCGACGAAGCCGGACTCGGACCGCTCCTCGGACCGTTGACGATCGGCTACAGCGCGTTCCGTGTTCCGCGCGGCACGGCGGACCTCTGGCACGCGCTCGAGCCAGTCGTCGATAGGGCGCCGCAGCCCAAGGATTCAAGGCTCCTCGTCGCCGATTCCAAGGTCGTCTTCGTACGCAACGCGCGCGGCGCGAGGCGGCTCGAGCGCACGGCGCTGGCGTTCCTCGCGCAGTGTGATCCGGCACGCCGCTGCGTCGCCGATGGATCCGACCTGCTGAAGCGCGCGACGCACCGTGTCCAGCGCAGCGAGTCGCTCGCATCCGAAGCGTGGTTCCCGCATCTTCCCGCCGCACTGCCGCAAGCCGTCGCCGCGGAATCGCTCGCGAACGACGTGCACCAACTCGCCGCCGCGCTCTCGAACGCGAACGTCACGCTCTGCGCCGCAGGCGTGCGCGTGATGCCCGTATGCGAGCTGAACGCCTCGTTCGCGCGCACCGAGAACAAGAGCGTGACGCATTGGGAGACGTGCTCCGCCGTGCTGCGCACCTTGTGGGAGGAACACGCGCACGAACAGCTCGACGTCTTGGTCGATCGCCACGGTGGACGGATGCGATACGCGCGGCTCCTGCGTGAGACGTTTCCCGAATGCTCGGTCGACGTCGTGAGCGAGATCCCGGCGCGATCCGAGTACGAATTGCGCGGCCATGGTGACACCGACGGTCGCACGCCGTTCATGCGCATCGCGTTCGCGGAGCGAGCCGAAACCGCGTCGTTCGCGGTCGCGCTCGCATCGTGTCTTGCGAAGTACCTGCGCGAGACGTGCATGCACGCGTTCAACGCGTACTTCGAGAGCCTGCAGCCGGGATTGAAGCCGACCGCGGGGTACACGACCGACGGGCGGCGCTGGATCGACGACGCGGAAGCCGCGATCGCACTCTCCGGCCTGACGCAGGACGCGCTGGTCCGATCCAGATGACGCGGGTATCCGCGTTCATGCCCTCGCGCCGGCTCGCGTCGGCGTGATATGTTTTCGCGCTCGACGGTCGGCGCGTTTGGCTCGCAGAGAGCTGCGGCCTGCACGCCCTCGAGCTCTCCCCACCGCGTGAAGATCGCCATCCTCGGTGCCGGCGTGTCCGGCCTGTCGCTCGCCCGGTTCCTGATCGAAGGCGGCGTCCGTCCTGACCAGGTCCACCTCTTCGAGTCGGACGCGCGCATCGGCGGTCTGTGCCAATCGAAGACCGTCGACGGCTACACGTACGACGTGGCCGGCGGGCACATCCTGTACAGCAAGGACAAGCCCGCGATGGACTGGATGAAGCGCTGCGCGGGCGGCGAACCGGCCTTCGTGAAGAAGGACCGGCACACGCGCATCCGCTTCGAGCACCGCTGGGTCAACTACCCGTTCGAGAACGGGCTCGGCGATCTTCCGCCCGAGGCGAACTTCGATTGTCTCAGCGGCTACGTCAAAGCCTGGCACCAACGTTTGGTCGACGGCTCGAGCGCGCCGGAGGACTTCGCGTCGTGGATCCGCTGGCGCTTCGGCGACGGGATCGCGCGCCACTTCATGGACCCGTACAACGTGAAGGTCTGGAAGCGCGACCTCGCGCAGATCA
>JANLUN010000049.1:0-2570 GCA_031363505.1 Planctomycetota bacterium
GAGGTGATGGCGATCGCCGAGCGCGCCGGCGCACAAGCCGAAGTGCAGCGACACGCGCCCGACAAACTCATAGGTGTGATTCCGGAAGAAGTGCTCGGTCCCGTCGAGAAGAAGCAGAACCGCGACAAGCACAGGTCGATCCAAGCAGACGCGACGTACCACGCGATCGCCAAGGAGATGATCCGCACGCATCCCGCGGATCTGAACCTCGTGTACCTCGGCGGCCCCGACGTGAGCGGGCATCGCTTCTGGCGTTACTACGAGCCGCAAGCGTTCCAATGGCCGGGGAATCCGACGATCGATGCGCAGTGGAAGGCCGCGTTGCCGAACAGCCCGCCGCTCGCTGAGCTCTTGGCAAAACCGGAAGGCGATCGGCTGCTCGCCGGCGTGATTCCGCGCTACTACGAGTGGTGCGACGAGCTGATCGGTGAGCTCGTCGAAGCCGCGGGTTCCGACGCGACGGTGATCGTGCTCTCCGACCACGGCATGCACGCGTCGTCGACCGACAAGCCCAACGAGAAGTTCCTCACCGGACACCATCAGGACGGAATTCCCGGAGTGATCATCGCCGCGGGTCCGGGGATCGCTCGACAAAGCGCCTGGGACGCGTTTGCACGACGCGGCGAGCTCGTGACGCACGGCAGCGTGCTCAACGTCATGCCCACGCTGCTCGCTCTCCTCGGTGTGCCGCCGGCGCGCGGCGCGCAAAACCAAGCGCAGCTCTCGCTGCTCGAGGGGCGAGCGCGAGAGAACGCGGCGCTTCCGGCGGTCGAAAGCTACGACGCGGGGTTCCGTCCCGCGACCCAGGTCACCGTGCCCGCGCAGATGAACGCCGAGTACCTGAAACGCATGCAAGGCCTCGGCTACATCGGGCTCGACGACGCATCCACCGAGACGCCGCAGCTCGTCGATCCGAAGGGTGCGGCGCCGGACACGCGCTCCCCCATCAAAGAGAAGTCGTCGCCGCCGCGCTGAGAGAGCTAGCGCTTGTCGTCGTCGCCTGCGTATCCGAGGTCCTTCAGGGCCTGGATGCGCTCCGCGGACGGAGTCTCGCTGCCGCGCTGACAGCGCGTCTGGCCCGCGCGCCAGCTCTCGATCGAGCGTTTCAACTCCGCGACGACGTCGCCGTGTGTCGCGGAAACATCGACGAGCTCGTGCGGGTCCGCGGTCAAATCGTGGAGCGCGAGTTCTGGAATCGGATAAGGACCGACGGGGATTTCCTTCGGCTCGATGCGCTCGGGGTTCCACACGAGACGCCATCGATCGGTGCGCACGGTGAAGATGCGATCATGCCACGAGCTGAACGCGAACTTCGGCGGAGGCGGCTGCGTGTCGATATTCGTTCGAAGGTACGGACCGAGCGACCGTCCGTGCACGGGACCCTCGCACGCGAGGCCGAGTCGTTCGAGCACGGTCGGCAACACGTCCTCGAGCTCGACGACTGCATCGATGATTCGGCCGGCCGGGAGCGACGCCGGGTGTCGCATGAAGAGCGGAACATGCAGCACCGAGTCGTACACCGACTTCGAGTGTCCCCAGTAGCGATTGCGCTGGTGCAGTTCCTCACCGTGGTCCGCCGTGAATACGAAGAGCGACTGCGAAAGCAGATCGACCGGCTGGCGCGGATCCTTGCCGGCGCAGAAGCTCGCGAATCGACTGACGACGTGGTCGATGCGCGCGATCTCGCCGTCGTAGAGCGCGACGATGTGGTCGACGTCGGGGGCGCTGAGCGGACGACCTTCCGTGTAGGCCGGGTCGACGAAGGCGCGCGAGCCGTCGGCGGCGCCCTCGTACTTCGGATCGACGAACAGCTTCGCGAACGCGATGCCGTCGATCGGACGCGGATCGTACGGCAGGTGCGGCCCCATCAAGTGAAGCCACACGAAGAGCGGCTGGCCGTGCGCGAGATCTTGCGTGCTGATCCACTGCATCGCGGCCGCCGTCGCGCGCACCTCGCGGTCGTCCGAGGAGTCGACGAAGAAACTGTCGAAGCCCTGCTCGATGCCGGAGCGCGGCACGAGCAACTTGTTCGTCGTGAATGCCGCCGATCGATATCCGGCCGCTCGCAGTCGCTCCGCAAGCGTGAACGCCTGCTCCGGAAGCGTCTCCTCGTTGGCGAGCGTGCAATTCTCGAGCGGCGTGCGCCCCGTGAAGAGCGTCGAAATCGAAGGGAACGTCTCGCCGCGCGGAGCCAGCGCGCGCTCGAACACGACGCCCTGTCGCGCGAGCTCGTCGATCGTGAAGCCCGCGACGGACCCGCGCGCCGTGGCGCCCGCGGAGGAGCTCGTGTCGCGGCGATACCCGTAGAGCGAGAGATGATCCGCGCGCAGCGTGTCGATCGTGACCAAGATCAAGTGCCGCGCGCGCGCCGGAACATCCGCGGGCGGGTCGCTGGGACTGCACGCGACTGCCAGCGCGGCGAGGAACAGCGAGCTCCCTGCTTCACGCACCGACCGAAGTACGCGATTGCGCTGCGTCGTGGCGCTGCTCGACATGGCCGCCATTCTATTGGCTCGACACCGCGGCGAGCGACCAGAGCGTGTAACCACCCGAGGCTGCGATCGACGTCG
>JANLUN010000133.1:0-9625 GCA_031363505.1 Planctomycetota bacterium
CCGACCGGTTGGAGGCGATCTACAAGATCGTCGTCGAGGAGCGTCGATGCGCCTCTTGATGGTGTCGGGCGATCGTCAGGTGACGATCGGCGAGCGCGGTCCGTTCCACGCGATGCTTCGAGAGTTTTCGCGTCACTTCGATCGCATCGACGTCTTGTGCCCGCGGCCCGCGGCGCCCGTGACCGTCACGACGCTCTACGACCGAGTGCACTTCCATCCGGCGGATTGCGGCCGATCGAAGATGGCGTCGTACGTCGTGCGGCGCGGCGGCGAGCTCCTCGCCGAGCACGGTGCGCGCCTGATCGTCAGCCACGACTACGGTTGGTTCTACAACGGACTCGGCAGCGCGCGCCTGTCGCGCGCGACCGGCGTGCCGTATCTCTCGGAGATCCACCACATCCCCGGTCATCCGGTCGCGGCGGATTGGCGCGAACGATTCGACAGGCGCATCGCCAAGGCGTACGTGCGCTGGGCGACGACGCGCGCGATCGCGTTTCGCGTCGTCAACTCGGCAGAGATGCCTGTGTTACTGGAACGCTGGGGAGTGCCGCGCGAGAAGATCGTCGTGCTCCCTTCGCTCTACATCGATCTCGATGTGTTCCATCCCCCGGATGGGAGCGGCGCGAGTGGCGGCGCGAGTGAATTCGATCAAGACGTCGTGTTCGTCGGTCGCATGGTCGCGAACAAGGGCCTCGATCGGATCGTGGATGCGCTCGCGGTGATCGCGTCGCGCGGCACGCCGCTGCGCGCGCTGTTCGTCGGGAAGGGACCGCTTCTCAAGGCCGCGCGCGCTCGCGCGGCGCCGCTCGGTTCGAACGTGAGGTTCATCGAGTGGGTCGAGTCGCCGGCCGATCTCGCGCGCATCTACCAACGCAGCCGCGTGTGCGTCTGCGCGTCGACGTGCGAAGGCGGGCCGCGTTTCACGGTCGAGGCGATGGCGTGCGGCGCGCCCGTCGTCAGCACGCCGGTCGGGGTCATGCGCGAGCTGCTCGAAGCGGGCGACAAGGGCAAGCTGTGTGGGTTCGACACCGCGAGCCTCGCGGACGCGCTCGCGGAAGTGCTCGCAGACGAAACGCGACGGCGCGATCTCGGTCAGGCCGCGGCGCAGGCCGCCCGGCGTTTCGAGTACACCCAAACGATTCGAGCGTACGCCGACGGTCTGTACCGACTCGCCGGCGTGGAGCGCGCGCGCGAGGTGCGCGCTCCATGAAGCTGCTCTTCCTGACGCAAGTCATCGACGCCGACGACGCGGTGCTCGGCTTCGTGCCGCGCTGGATCGAGGGCCTCGCGGCGCGCTGCGAGCGCGTGCGCATCGTCGCGCTCGAAGCGGGAAACGTGAGCACGCTGCCCGCGAACGTCGACGTGCGCGTCGTCGGTCGCAAGGGGACGATCACACGTTGGCTGCGCTACCGCTCGATTCTTTCCGAGGCGTTCGGCACCGACGGATTCGACACCGTCCTGGCGCACATGGTTCCTCGGTATGCGCTGCTCGCCGCGGGCCCTGCGAAGCGCGCGCACGCTCGCCTTTACCTGTGGTACACGCACGCCAGCGTGGACTCACGTTTGCGCCGTGCAATTTCTCGCGTCGAGAAAGCATTTACCGCCAGTTCGGAGTCGCTGCGGATCGATACGGACAAGCGAGTGGTGACAGGTCACGGCATTGACCTGCGCCACTTCGAGAATCGAGGAAGGGGACCGGCAGTTCCCAATCGCCTGCTGGCAGTCGGGCGGTTGACCAAGGCCAAGGATCCGATCACGGTCCTGGCCGCGCTGTCGATCTTGGTCGCGCGCGGGCACGACCTCCACCTCGATCTCGTCGGCGGGGGCTTGACGGTCGAGGACGAGGCTTACATGCGTGCGATTCAGGAAGCGATCGAGGTGGGCGGCGTGAGCGCGCGGGTCCACCTCCCAGGAGAAGTTCCGTACCGCGACATCGCGAGCTGGTATGCGCGCTCGAGCGTGGTCGTCAACTCGAGCCTGACCGGCAGCGTCGACAAGGTCGTGCTCGAAGGTTGGGCGTCGTCGCGTCCCGTCGTCTCGTGCAACGAAGCCATACCGCCGCTCCTAGCGGAGCTCGGCAGCACAGCGAACGACCTTTGTTTCGAGCCGCACAGCGCGGTGTCGCTCGCGGATCGAGTCGAACGGATCCTCGCACGTTCGCCGAGCGAACGTGCGGCGCTCGGGGAGAAGCTACGCGCGATCGTCGCGCGCGATCACGAAGTCGATCGCTTGATGCAGCGTCTCTTCGTGGAAATGGGGGGTGCCCGATGACCATGGTCTCGGTCGTCATCCCGTCCTGGAACACGCGCGAGCTCCTGCGCAACTGCCTTGAGTCGCTCAAGGTCAACCTTCCGCATTCGTCGGAGGTGATCGTCGTCGACAACGGCAGCCATGACGGCTCGGCGCGTCTCGTCGCGGAGCAGTTCCAACATGTGCGTCTCATCCGCAACCAGCGCAATACGGGTTTCGCGCACGCGACGAACCAGGGCGTCGAAGCTGCGCGCGGCGCGTACGTCCTGTTCCTCTCCACGGACACCGTGGTGACCGGCAACGCCGTGAAACTGATGCTCGCGTTCCTGGAGCAGAACCTGCGCTACGGCGCCGCCGCGCCGCAGCTCGTGCACCCTGATGGATCCGTGCAGCGCAGTCACATGCGCTTTCCGACGCTCGCGACGCCGCTGTGGGTCGGGACGCCGCTCGAGCGCTGGTTCCCGAAGAACAAGGAGATCCAGCGCTACTTCGCGCGCGATTTCGATTACGACCTCGACAGCGACGTCGAGCATCCGCCGGCGACGTGTCTCCTGATGCGGCGCAAGGCTCTGAAGAAGTCGAAGCCGCTCGACGAGAACCTGTGGCTCTTCTTCAACGACGTCGACCTGTGCCGCCGGCTGTGGCAAGCGGGATGGCGCATCGCGTACTTGGCGGGCGCGAAGGTCGTCCATTACGGCGCGATGAGCACGCGGCAGTTCGCGAACTTCGCCCCCGAGTGGCACAAGAACCGGCTCGCGTACTACCGCAAGCACTACGGCCGCGTCGGTGGATGGTTCGTCAAGGCCTGCGTCGGCTGGACGTTCGCGGATCACTGCGTGCGCGAGTTCTGGCGTCGCGCGCACGGCTTGGACGAGAAATCGCTGCTTCCGGCGTGGCACACGTTCTCAGTGTTCTGGAAGCACTGACGCCGGATCCATTGATCGCGCAGCGTGCGGACCGGAAGATCCGCTCATGAGCGCGTCGACAGAGACCGTGCGCGAGGAGATCTTCGCGCCGATTCGACGCGTACTCACCTGGCTCGCTTCATTGCGCGACACACACGGGCGCATCTGGTGTCCCGAGCACGCCGTCGAGCACACGGGGAAGAGCGCGGGCGCGATCGTGATGGCGTGCGAGCTGGCGAAGCTCGATCGTGCGAAAGACGGCGCGTGGCTGCGCGAGCTCGCCGTCCAGCAAGCGGAACGGCTCGTCGCGAACCTCGTGCGCGAAGGCGACAGTCCGTGCCACACCTTTCGCCCCGGGCGTCACGACCCTTTCAACTGCTCGAACAGCGTGATCGACGGCGGCGCTGCGAGCGACGCACTCGCGCATCTCATCACCGAGCTCGGCGGTGAGCTCGATCCTGCGCGCGCGCGCGCCTTTCGCGATGCGAGCTTGCTGCACGCGCGCACGTACCTCCGCTACGCGGTGCTCGACAAGGGTGTGCCTGCGCAACGCGCGTGGGGTCTAACAGGCCTCGCGGGCGCGCACGCGCTCGAACACGACGCCGATCTCGAGCGCGCCGCGCTGGAAGGGATCGCGCTGCTCGAGAAGATCCAGCACGCCGACGGCAGCTACCCGTATCACCCGATCGAGTGGGGCGCGGAGCATCCGGGCTCGGGCGACGTGTCTTCCTTTTATCAGTCGCGCGTGACGGGCTTCGTTCTCTACGCGCTCGAGCGATTGGGCAAGGATCCGCGCGATGCGCGCTTTCGCGCACCTCTCGAACGCGGGCTCGACTTCCTGGTGGCGCTCGCGGGGCCTGACGGCATCAAGTGCGGGCTCGTCGAAGCGAAGCCGTGGTACTGGGGCGCGACGTACGAGGTCGCCTCGCATCCCTTCGACGTCTACGCGCTCGCGACCGGTTGGCGCGTGTTTCGGAATCCGGAGTACGCACGCGCGGCGTCGGCCGCGTTCCGTTCCTGGAGCGAGCATCTCGAGCCGGATGGCCGACCGACGAGCCATCACCCCGCCGCCGGTCGCGAGCGGAGTTACCAGTGTCCGCTGTTCTGGGCGTCGCACGCATCGTGGCTCGCGCGAGCCGCGCGCGATCTCGAAGCGATCGAGAGCCTTCCCGCGCCCCCTGCGCCTAACGGCCCGCGTGTCGCGTGGTTTCCCGACGCGCAGCTCGCGCGCCTCGAGAACGCGAACGTCGTCGCGTGGGTGCGCGGCAAGCGGCCGGCCGTCAACGTGCACCACGGCAGCCCACACGGCGCGGGGCTCTTGCGTGTGTACGACAAGCTCGAGAAGCGCGAGCTTCTCGAGCGCTGCCGTCTGTGCGAGACCAACGAAGGCGAATGGTCCGCGAGCGCGGGCATGCCGTCGCTCGCACGCGGTTGGCGGTCGGGTGCTCGCGAGCTGCGGTTCTCGTTCTGGCTCTCACGCGTGCACGCGCGCGCTCATCGCACCGGCGCGGCCGTGGCGGCGCCGATCCGAGTGCTCCGCCATGGCGTGTTCGCGTTCGGCTCGAGCGAGGTGTCGAGCGCATTCGACTGGGCGCCGGACGTCGAGGTCTGGAAGGACGGCGTCGGCATGTCGAGCTCGCTCGCGCACCGAGGCGGAACGCAGGTCGCCGGTTGCCGTGTGCGCCGCAGCTTTCGCGTCGACGACCGCGGCCTCCTCGTCGAAGACGAAATCGTCGAGCTGGGTGCCGCACGAGCCGTCCGGTACGAACTCCCCGCGGCCGCGCGCGATGTTCATTCGACGCCGAGCGTCGTCCGGTACAGACTCGGTGGGTAGGATCCGCGGCCCTTGGACGTGAAACCGAAGCTTCCCCTGACGCCGATCCTGCTGTCGACCGCCGCGACATGCGCGCTTCTTTTCGGACTCCTCGACGGAACGGTGGCGGGGCTGGTCTCCGATGCCGAGCTCACGCCGATCCCATGGATCGGTTGCCTCGCGGCGTCGGTCACGACGTACACGCTCCTCTGGATCGTGATCACGCTCGCAGTGGCGCTCGTCTCGTATCCGATTCTCGCACGGCGGAATGAGGAGCGTGCGCGCGTCCACCTCCTTCGAGCAGGCCTCGCGCTCGGGATCTTCTGCGAGCTGTATTGGTGGACGCGGCCGTACGTCTTCTACGGGCACTCGTCGCGCTCTCCCGAGCGCCTGATCTCGGCCGCAGTGATGCTGTGCGCAGCGTTCGTCGCGAGCCACTTCCTCGCGAAAGCCATCGTCCGCCTCACCTCGCGCAAGTCGCGTGGGTTGATCCTCGCGTGGGGCGCGCTCTGCATCGGAGGCTTCGCCTTCATCCAGATGCAACGGCAAGCAGCGGATCAGCGCGGCCGCATCCACGACGGCAACCGTGAACTGCCGAACGTCGTGCTGGTGATCGTCGACGCGATGCGGCAGGACGTGCTCGGTTGCTACGGCAACACCACCGTCAAGACGCCGGCGCTAGACGCGCTGGCTGCGGACGGCGTGCTCTTCGAGAACGCGTTCGTGCAAGTGCCCTTCACCTGGCCGAGCTTCGGCTCGCTGCTCACCGGCAAGTACCCGCGCCGCCACGGGCTGATCAAGATGGCTCCGGGCGAGCGGATGGAGCCGAACATCACGCTGCCGTATCACCTGAAGACGGCCGCGCGGACCGATGGCACGAAGCTCGCCGACGGTGACTTCGTGAATGCGACGTTCCACACGGGCACGTTGTCGGAAGGCTCTGGCCTGCTGCGCGGATTCGACATGCGGTTCGAGGCGACCGCTGGACACGAGCTCGTCGTGCTCGACGATCCGTGGAGCGTCGTGCGCGCGCACCTCTTGCTCTCGATCTTCCGGCAGAAGATCCGCCAAGGCTTCGACTCGGGCATCGTCGCGACGGCGGCGCGCAGCTGGATCGGCGAGAACAAGGACAAGCGCTTCCTCGCGATGGTGCACCTCTACTCGACGCACACGCCCTACGATCCGCCGCGCGAGTTCAAGGAGATGTACGTGGATCCAAGGTACGACGGCCCGGTGAAGGCGTTCTACGCGCAGTACCGCGAGATGATCGAGGGCGGCTCGTACAAGCCGAGCGAGGCCGACATCGCGCAGATCCGCGCGCTCTACTACGCAGGCGTTTCGCAAGCCGACCGTCTCGTCGGGGAGATCGTGTCCGACCTCGAGCGTCACGGGATCCGCGATGACACGCTCGTGATCGTCACGGCGGATCACGGCGAATCGCTCGGCGAGCAGGGACTGTGGGAGCACAACCACATGGTGCAGACGAACCTGCGCGTGCCATTGCTCATGTCGTGGCCGAAGGGGCTCCCGCCTGGCGTCCGGGTCAGCGCACGCGTCGACGAGATCGACGTCTTGCCGACCGTGTGCGAGCTGCTCTCGCTCACGACGCCGAGCGAGCCGGGTGAGCGCGGTCGCGTCGACGGCACCAGCCTCATGCCGCTCGTGCGCGGCGAGTCGACGAGCGTGCGTCCGTACTCGTTCGCGGAGAACGGTCGGTTTGCCGCCATTCAGAACGATCGTTACAAGCTCGTCGTCCTGCGCGGCATGCTCAAGGCGAAGACTCTCGAGAGCGCGCAGGGATGTTGGGCCGACGCGCTGTCGAACCCGCAGAGCCAGCCGCGTTTCTTCGATCTCTCCCTCGACCCGCACGAAGAACGAAATCTCGTGCTCGAGTCGGGAGACACGGCGCAGATGCTCTTCCGCGCACTGTACGAGTGGAGCACGTCGATGCCGATCGCACTCGAGAAGACGGCCCGGTCGCACCGCGACCTCGAGGAGATGCAGCGCTTGAGCGAGCTCGGCTACACCGAAGGCGGCATCGGCGGCGACGACGATCCCGCGTGCGACGAAAAACCGTGAGCGATCCCGTCCAGCTCGTCTTGCTCGCCAACGCGCGCATGCCGTCGCAACGCGCGCAGTCGCTGCAGGTTGCGCAGATGGCGGCCGCGTTCGCGCGCGCCGGCGCGGATACGACGCTCCTCCATGCGCGCCGGCACAAGACACCGTCGCTGCCGGACGGCGTCGATTTATGGGATCACTACGCAGTTCCGAGCGGCGTGCGTCCGCGCGCGGAAGCGGTCCCGTGCATCGATTGGATCGATCGGCTGCCGCGCGTGTTGCAATACGTGCCGGCGCGTCTTCAAGAACAGAGCTTCGCGCGCAACGCGGCCCGCCGCGTACAGACCGGCTTTCCCGGCGCGCGCGTGATCTCGCGCGAGCTCGAGAGCGCTCGATTGCTCGTCCGCGCGAAGCATCCGGGCGTCTTCTTCGAGTGTCACCGCGTGCCCGGCAGCCGAGTGCGCCGCCGCTGGCTGCTCGAGGCATCGCGTGGAGCCCGTGGCATCCTCGCGATCTCGGCCGGTGTCCGTGATGACCTCGTGAAGCTCGGCGTCGCGGAGGATGCGATCCTCGTCGCACACGACGGCTACGAGAAGAGCCGGTTCGCAAACATGCCGCAGCGCGGCGCCGCGCGCGCGGAGCTGTCGCTACCGCGCGACGTGCCGCTCGTCGCGTACACGGGCGGCCTGCTGGCGTGGAAGGGCGTCGACGTCTTGATCGAGGCGGCCCGCAAGCTTCCTGACGTGTACTTCGTGATCGCCGGCGGCATGGATCTCGACGTGAAGAAGCTGCGCCAGAAGGCCGGTGGGCTCGCGAACGTCCGCATCGACGGCTTCCAGCCGCCCGAGCGCGTGCTGCTCTACCTCGCGGCGGCCGACGCGGGAGTGGTGCCCAACCGCGCGCGGCCGGCGATCAGCGCGCGGTACACGTCACCGCTCAAAGTGTTCGAGGCGATGGCGGTGGGGCTGCCGCTCGTCGCGAGCGACGTTCCGAGCTTGCGCGAGCTCTTGACGCACGAGAGGGACGCGCTCCTCGTCACGCCGGACGACGCGGCGGCGCTTGCAGCCGCGATCGAGCGCTTGATCGGCGACGAAGCACTTCGCTCGCGCCTCGGCGCGAACCTGCGCGCACGCGCGCCGGAGCACACGTGGGACGCGCGCGCGGCGCGCTGCCTGGCGTGGATGGCGACGCGCTAGCCCAGTCGGCGCGACACGCACGCGCGGGCGCGCTTCGCGAAGCTCGCCTCGAACGACGCGCGCGGTAGCTCGACCTTGCGCCGCAGTTCGTGACTCTTCAGCTCGCGCCGCACGGACGTCGTGTAGTGCTGCGCGAGCTCGCGCGCGTCGATTCCGCCCGCGTGCGCCTCGGAAAAACCGGCCAGCGCGCGGTAGTACGACTCCTGGCCCTTCACCTTGCGACTCCCGTCGACGAGCGCGCTCACGACCTCGGCGCGCTGCTCGGCGTTCCACCGCGGCCAGCGCGCAAGCCGCGCGCCCCAGTCGTCGAGGAGCGGGCCGATGGGGAGGAGCAGCGCGGGATGCGCGCGCAGGAACTTCACCTCGCGCAGCGGATAGTTGCGATGGCCTTCGGACGCAAGCAGCTCGCGGTAGAGCAGCGCGGCGCGTCCGAACGCGCCGTCGTAGCGCTCGAATCGCTCGCGCGCGAGGTCGGAGAACCGCGCTCGCGCATCGATGTCGACGTGTCGTCCGCTGCGTGCGGCGAGTCCTTGCATCACGTCGCCCGCGTTGTGCGTGAGGATCACCGCGAGACGCAGCAGATCGGCCTCGCGGTTTCGCGCGGCAAGGACGGTGTTGAACGCTCGCGCTTCACGCGTGAGCTCGGCGTCGATCTCGTCCTCGAATGCCCGCGCGCTCTGCGTGTCGCCCGCCGCGGCGAACGCCAACAGGCCGCCGCAGAGCACCGAAAGCCGTTCGCCGTCGTGTCCTGAGACCGGGCCGACGCCGTCGACGTCGACGATGCGTGCGCTGACGCCGCGCACGTCCCAGTGTTTCAAGTGCACCGCCAGCTCACGCATGTGGGCGAGCTCGTCCGGTGGCTGCGCTTCGAACCACAGTGCATGCCGGATCTTGGCGTCGACGTCCGTCGGGACGTACGTCGCGACGCTGGCGAAGTGCGCGGCGAGGCACAGCGAGAAGTAGTCGGTGCGCGCGGCCGGCGTCGGTTCCGCTTGCGCTACGAGGAGCTCCGCGTGCCGGAGGATCGACCACCAGCCGAGCGGGTGGAACGCGTGCTCGAAGAGACGGGCATGACGCGCCGGCGGAACGCTGGCCGAGAGCTCGTGCGACCCGTCGAAGAGGAACGGCGCCGCGACCTCGACGAGGCCGACGAGCGTTCGCGGACCGATGAACCCGCCGAATGCGCCGCGCGACTCGGGGGCCGCCGCACTCGCGACTTCGGGGTTCGTGGAGGAAGAACTGCTCACGCGCCGATCCTAACCGCCGCCCGCTCGTGAACCGCATTCGCGGAGGGCTATGATGCGCGACTTCCCCGCGGATGCGCATCCTCTTCCTCACCGACTCGCTTTCCGACCTCGATGGAGTGGGCCGCTATGCCGTGCGCTTGATCTCGGCCATGGAGG
>JANLUN010000138.1:0-3379 GCA_031363505.1 Planctomycetota bacterium
ATCCCGCTTGCGCAAGCCGTTCGCGCAGCGCGTCTTCCATCGCATGCATCGCCGGGCAGCCCGAATACGTCGGCGTCACCACGACGACGATACCTTTTGCGTTGCGACGGAGAGCGGATAGAGCTGGTCGACCAACCAGCCGAGCATGAGCGTGATCACCGCCAGTGCGATCGTCTGCACGACGACGACGCGGCCGCCGAGCACTCGGGACAGCACGACGAGCGACCCGGCGTTCGTGGCCGGGCCCGCGAGCAGGAAGACGAACGCGGCGCCGGGGCTCATCCCCTTGAGGATCAGCGCGGCCGCGATCGGCGTCGAAGCCGCGGCGCACACGTACACCGGGATGCCGATCACGAGCATCAAGAAGAGGCCGGAGAACCCGTGCGCCCATGGCGACTGGAACAGCTCCGCGGGAATCACGGTCGCGATCAAACCTGAGAGCACGATGCCGAGGATCATCGAAGGCATCAGATCGTCGAGCATGTCGACGAACGCGTAGCGGACGACGCGCGGCAACCACCCTGCCGCGCGAGCGACGTCACGTGTGGGAGCCGGCGCGGTGTGCGCGTGCTCCGCGAGGGCGTGATCGTGATCGCCGCACGCAGCAACGCTCGACGCGGTGTCGGCCGGCGCTCGCGGCGTCTCGTCGAGCCGGCGTCGCACGAGCCAGTTCACGACCGATCCTGCTCCCATCGCGGACACCAGCGCTCCGAGCGGTCGAGCGATCGTCAGAAACGGGTCGAGGAGCGCCCAGCTCACGAGGATCGAATCGACGCCGGTCTCGGGCGTCGCGATCACGAATGACGAGGTCGCGCCCTTGCTCGCGCCCGAGCGTCGCATCGACGCGGCGACGGGCAGTACCGAGCACGAGCACAACGGAAGCGGCGCGCCGATGAGCGACGCGATCGCGACAGACTTGAAATCGTCCCCCGCGAGCCGGCGCGTCAACCAAGCGGGCTTTATGAGCTGGTTCAATACGCCCGCGAGCACGAATCCCAGGATGAGATACGGCGCCATGTCGACGAACACATGCACGCTCGATGTGAGCACGCGTTGGCCGAAGTCGAGCAGGAGCGAAACCTGCGGAAGCGAGATCGCGGTGATTCCGATCCCGATGAGCACGGCCCCGAGCTTGACGAGTGCCCGGTCGACGCCGTGGAACACCTCGGGCAGCAAGTCACACACGGCCACGTAGAGGAACGTGCCGCAAGCAAAGCCGGTGAGCAGCGTGTCGAACGCATGGTTCGTCTCGGCGAGCTGGCTCCCGAACAGCAGACCGATCGGCTCGATCGCAGCGAACAGGACGAGCAACGTGAACGCGCGCGCATTGCCGAGTCCGGCGAGCCGCATCACGGTCGCGAGCGAGAATGTCTCGGTCGCCTTGTGGATCAGGATCGAGATCAGGAACTGCGTGCGAGCCGCGGGATGCTCGAGGATCGCGTTCAGTGCAATGCCGGACGTGAACGAGTGCAGGCTGAGTCCCGAGTACGTCGCGAGCCAGAGCACGGTATGCGGATCGGCTCCCGAGGCCGTCGTCAGGCGACGTAGCCAGACACGTTCAAGGAAGAACAGCAGCAGGAGCCCAACCATGGCTGCGATCCACGGCCCAAGACTCCCCGCCTCGCTGGACAAGGGCTCCGCGTGACCGTGGCCCCCATCGACTCCCGCCAAGTGCGGCAACAAGTGGAGGAAGATTGTCCCGAGGAAGATCCCCGCCGAGACCGAGACGAAAAGGTGCAGGCCGCGCTCGGTCCAGCGCCGGTAGAGAGGCAGCAACGCTCCCGCGAAGCTGACCAGCAGGAGCAGGAGCGCGGTTTGGAGCGGCGTGACGTCCACGAGGAGTGCGCGCTCCCTTCATGGAACGCGCGCGATCACCTCATATATAGGCACGCACATACCCTTGGCCAGTGCGGCGTGCGTGCCAACGTCGGAGGACGCGGAGGCGTAGCGGGAGCGCTGCGTCAAGACGGGCCGCGGACTGCTCAGGCTTGTCTCGTTCGCAGCGCGAGGTTTAACTAGCGGCCCCATTTCGCGGCGGCGCCCCCCGGCCGCGCGGACCCCGGCGACATCGCGCCGACCTCGAAGGTCGGTCGACTCGCGGTCCGACCGCCGCCCGCGCGACATCCGAGGCTTCGCATGAAGATGATCGAGATCAAGAACTTGTCCAAGTCCTTCGGCACGCTCAAGGCCGTCGACGGGATCAGCTTCACCGTGGAACAGGGCGAGGTGCTCGGCTTCCTCGGACCGAACGGCGCGGGGAAGTCGACGACCATGAAGATGGTGACCGGCTTCCTGACTCCGAGCGGCGGCTCGGCGACCGTGTGCGGCTGCGACGTCGCCACCGATCCCATCGGGGCCAAGTCGAAGATGGGGTACCTGCCCGAGGGTGCTCCGGCGTACCCGGACATGACGCCGGCCGCGTTCCTCGAGTTCATCGCCGATATCCGCGGCCTCGAGCGCGCCCAAAAGGAAGCGCGCATCCGCGAGGTCGTGCACCAGGTTCACCTCGAGGGCGTCCTGCATCAACGCATCGAGACGCTTTCGAAGGGCTTCAAACGCCGCGTCGGCTTGGCGCAGGCGATCGTCCACGATCCGCAAGTCCTCGTGCTCGACGAACCGACCGACGGTCTCGATCCGAATCAGAAGCACGAAGTGCGCACGTTGATCCGCCGCATGTCGAAGGACAAGGCGATCGTGCTCTCGACGCACATCCTCGAGGAAGTCGAGGCGGTGTGCACGCGCGCCATCATCATCGCGCGCGGCAAGATCCTGTTCGACGGCTCGCCCAGCGAGCTGCAGGCGCAGGGCCCGCTCGACGAAGTGTTCCGACGCATCACGACCGGGGATCGCGTCCTCGCCAGCTAGGAGAAACGACTTTGAGAAACACACTGGTCCTGTTCAAACGCGAGCTCTCGGGCTACTTCGCGACGCCCGTCGCGTACGTGTTCATCGTGATCTTCCTGTTCCTCACGGGGATCTTCACGTTCTACATGGGCGGGTTCTTCGAGCGCGAGCAGGCGGATCTGCAGCCGTTCTTCGCCTTTCACCCGTGGCTGTACCTATTCTTGATCCCGGCGATCTCGATGCGCCTGTGGGCCGAGGAGCGCAAGACCGGAACGATCGAGCTCTTGATGACGCTGCCTGTGTCGATGACGCAGGTCGTGCTCGGCAAATTCCTCGCGGCTTGGTGCTTCACCGGGATCGCGCTCGTGCTGACGCTGCCCGTGTGGATCACCGTGAACTACCTCGGTTCACCGGACAACGGCGTGATCTTCACGAGCTACGTCGGCAGCCTCTTGATGGCCGGCGGATATCTCGCGATCGGCGCCTGCATCTCGGCGCTCACGAAGAACCAAGTGATCGCGTTCGTCCTGAGCCT
>JANLUN010000718.1:0-3980 GCA_031363505.1 Planctomycetota bacterium
GGCCGAGTTCGCTCGTCGCTTCGGTACACGGCCTGAAGCCGTTTCCGCCACGCTGCTCATCCGGTTGTGCACGCTGTGGTTCGCGGTCGGCGTCGGGCTCGTGGCCACGTACCTCTTCACGCGACGATTCGGCGACGTGGGAGACGAACCCAAGACTGCGGGCGCGGCTCGCGCAGATTGATGCGCGTCAGTCCGTGACCCGCGCGATCACCTGCAGCTCGACGCGCGCTCCGCCGGGGAGCGCCGACACGGCGACGCACGCGCGCGCGGGGTAGGGATCTGGGAACCGGCGCGCGTAGATCGTGTTGAGCTCCGCGTAGAGCGACATGTCGGTGAGGTACACGTTCACGAGCACGACGTCCGCGAGCGAGAGCTGCACCCGCGCGAGCTCGGCCTCGAGCGCGTCGATCGCCGAGTCGACCTCAGCCGCGAAGTCCTCGCGCTGCGCCCCGATCTTGCCCGAGACGAAACACAATTCGCCCGACATCACGGCCGCCGAGTACGGCCCGAGCGCTCCGGTCGCCGGGAAGTGACGTATGCGCGACGCAGCGCAAGCCGCCCAGGTGAACGCGCCCGCCAGAATGAGCCGTCGAGAGAAGTCCGCGCGCATGAGTGCGTCCGAGCTTAGCGCACGCCCTTGCCCTTCTGCAGCACGAGCGTGCGATCGACGGATTGTTTGCCGAAGGATTCGCGCGCGCCGTCGGGCCATGTCACCGCGACGGCGACGGGGCCAGCTTGGCCTCCCAACCCAAAGTGTGCGGCTGGATCCGAGCTCGACGCGTAGCTGCCGCCCGATTTCACCAAGCGCCGGCGGACCCGGCCGTCGCACTCGATGGCGACGACGGCACCCAACGCATCGCGTCCGCGTCCCTCCAGCGCGCGGATCCTCATCCAGTGCCCGGGCGCGTCCACGACGTTGTGCAACAGGCGCGCCGGTCCGTCGCGGTCGACGATCAAGATGTCCACGCGCCCATCGCCGTCGACATCGCCAAACGCCGCGCCGCGCGCGGTTCGCACGCCTGGCGCGAGCGTCCCCCCGCGCGGTCGAACCTCTTCGAACCGCCAGGCGCGCGTGCCGCGCATGAGCAGGCTCGACTCCGCGTACGGATCGTTCGGATCGCGCGGATCGAACTTGGTGACGCGGCCGTTGGCCTGGAAGAGATCGTCGAGCCCGTCGAGATCGAAGTCGGCGAAGCCGACTCCGAAACGCGTGAAGGGCGCGGAGAGTTGCGACAGCCCGCTCTGGCCCACGC
Organism: Planctomycetota bacterium; assembly: GCA_031363505.1. Classification (GTDB taxonomy): domain Bacteria; phylum Planctomycetota; class UBA1135; order UBA1135; genus JANLUN01. The sequence goes on from JANLUN010000718.1 coordinate 1,254, forward strand.
GATCCTCGAACCAGCGCCCCGCGTTTTCGAACAGACCGTCCTGTTCGCCCGCCAAGTTGCACACGATGAGATCCCAGTCGCCGTCGTCGTCGAGATCGGCCACATCCGTTCCCATCCCGCTGCGCGTGACTCCATTGCGATCGACGGCACATCCCCAGATCAGCGCGCGTTCTTCGAACTTCCCTCGGCCTTGGTTGAGCCACAGATGGTTGGGAGTGCCGTCGTTCGCGACGAAGAAGTCGACGCGCCCGTCGCCATCGAAGTCGGCGCACGCGACTCCCAGACCGTTGCCGCGCGCGGACCCGATCCCCGACTCCAGCGTCACGTCCTCGAACGTGCCGTCGCCGCGATTCCTGAAGAGGAGCGCCGCCGAAGCCGCATCGTATTGGCGCGGATTGCAGTACGTGCGCTCGCCCGCGGACGTGAAGCAAGCGACCTCGATGCCCGGTTTCCAGTCGAGGTAGTTCACGACGAAGAGGTCGAGATCGCCGTCTTGGTCGTAATCGACGAACGCCGCGCTGGCGCCCAGTTCGTCCTCCACGATGCCCTTCGCCCGCGCGACATCGTGAAACGATCCGCCGCCGTCGTTTTCGAGCAGGAGATCTTGCCCATACCCACACACGTACAGGTCGACGTCGCCGTCGTCATCGTAGTCGGCCGCCGCAGCGCCGATGCCGTAGCCGCCGACCGCGACGCCGCTCGCGGCGGTGATGTCGGTGAAGTAGCCATCGCCGCGATTCTCGAACAGCGCGTGCGTCGTACTAGGGTCGCGCGCACCCTCCAGCGCGCCGCCTTGCACGAGGAACGCATCGAGGTCGCCGTCACCGTCCATGTCGAAGAGGGCCGCGCCTCCGCACACGGTCTCGGGAAACAGGTAGCCTCCGACCGCGCCGCTGCGATGCCGGAATACGAGTCCGCGTGCCGCCGCCGACTCCTCGAACCACGGTCGTGCGGAGGCCGCGGTGGCAGCGAGCGCAGGGTCGCTCGGCGGCTCTTGATCGCGCGCACACGACGCCCCGATTGCACCGAGTGCTCCGATCGCCCCGATTGCACGGATTGCGGCGCGCGCGCCGAAGGCCAGAGCGCGCAGGATCCGCGAGCGAGGCGTCGTGCGCATCGTTCAGCGTGCCGCGCGGGCCAGCTGCTCTCCCACGGACTTCACGAACGGGTCTTGCGGAGCGAGCGCGCGAGCGCGTTCCAGCGCGCGCGCAGCGTCGGACGGTTGCCCGAGCTCGAGCAGCGCGAGGGCGAGGCAGGCCCACGCAGCCGCGCGATCCGGATCGAGCTCGAGGGCCTTGCGCGCCGCGTCGCACACCTCGGCGAACTGGCGCAGCTCCGCGCACGCGAGAGCCAGGCCGATGCGCAGATCCGCATTGTGCGGGGCGCCCTCCACCGCGCGCCGGAAGGACAGGCGCGCATCCGCAAAGCGTGTCTCGCGCATCAAGAGGTCACACTCGACGGCGAGAGCCTTCGGATCGTCGGGCTCGAGGGCCAGCGCTGTCTCCAGGGCCGAGCGCGCGGCGATCAAGTCTCCGGCGCGCGCGCACCGTTCCGCCAGCTCTCTGTGTATTCCCGCGTTGTCGGGACTGATCTGCGCCGCTTCTCGCAGGACGGCGATACAAGCGGGCGCTCGGCCGACGCCCGCGTACGCCTGCGCCAGCAAGCGCCGGGTCCGTGCGTCGTCCGCGCGATACGGCCGCGCGCTCTCGAGCACGCTGACCGCGTCTGCGTAGCGGCGATCGGCCAAGAGTCGGAGCGCCATTCGCCGCGCGTTCGCGAGACCGCGCGCGAGCGGAATCAGATCGTGGATCCACGGGTCGGGGCCGCGCGGAACCGCGACGTACGGGCGGTCTCCCAGTCGCTCGGCCTCGGCGAACTTGCCCAGACGTTGCAGCGCCGTCGCGAGCAGGCGGTCGACGTATTCCGCCGAGTCGGGTCGTTGGCGCCGGATCTCGGTCAATCGCTCGGCGGCTTCTTGCGCCCGACCGAGGGCGAGTAGCGACTGCGCGACGCCGATCGTGCCCGCAAGCTCCGACGGCTCGAGCGCGCACGCGCGCTGGAAGTCCGACAGCGCCTCGGCCGCCCGCCCCAGGTCCAGGCGCCACGATCCGCGCTGCCGCCACGCGGGCGCGTAGTCTGGCGCCAAGCGCTCGACGCCCTCGCACGCGCCGACCGCATCCGCAGTGCGGCCCTGGGCCGCCAGCACGAGCGCGCGCAGGTAGCGAAGCCGCGCTTCCTTGGGAGCGAGCGCGAGCGCTTGGTCGTAGCACGCTTCGGCCAAGACATCGAATCCATTCACGGCGTACGTGTTGCCCAGGCGCTCCCAGCGGCGCGCGTCGCGCGGATCCGAGCGCACACCCTCCGCGGATGTGCGCACGATTTCAGCCACGGCCGGGTCGAGCGCGGAGAGTTCCGGCAGGGGCGGCGGCGGAAGCGCGCTCGACTCGCAACTTGGAAAGCACGTCGCGAGCGCGACGAGGGAACACTCCACGAGGCAAGCACGCAGTTGCATTCGGTAGCCGTCAGCTCATCCGTCGGGAGTTCGGGCGACGGGAAACACTGTATGCGGCTTACCCGCACGGGCCAAGGCGCCGGTCCATCGTGGGCGGGGTGGACCGTGATTAGAATTGCGGCGCCCGTGGGAGCGGGTCCTCATGTCGCGTCCCCTCACGCTCGCCTTGCTTCTCTGCGCGCCGCTGGCGAACGCGGTTCATGCGCATCCCCGCA
>JANLUN010000163.1:0-6436 GCA_031363505.1 Planctomycetota bacterium
CGCTGCTCGCGGCGCTCGATTCGCTGTACGTGATGCAGATCCTGGTCGGTCACCGCGGGATCGTGACGCAGCTCGACATCGACCGTGCGTCCGAGCGCGTCCTGACGAGTTCATTCGACGGCAGCGCGCGCGTCTTCGACCCGCACAGCGGCGCGGAACTCGCCTCGTTCTCGATCGGCGGCGGTCCGGTGCTGTGCGCGCGGTTCTCGCCCGACGGCCAGCGCGCGGCGGTCTCTGGACGCGCCGGCGAGCTCCGCGTGTTCAGCGTTGCATCGCCGCGCGAGCCGCCGCTCGTGCTGCACGGTCACTCGGGTGACGTGCACTGGGCGGAATTCAGCGCGGACGGCTCGCGCGTCGTTAGCGCATCCCGCGACCACAGCGTGCGCATCTTCGACGCGACGAGCGGGGCTGAGCTCGCGCGATTGGACGGCCACACGGGCAGTGTTGCGGAGGTGCGGTTTCTCGATGGCGATCGGTTCGTCCTGACCCGTTCCGCCGAACCGGCGATCGGTGCCGCGGCGCAGGAGTCCGACGCGACCGCACGACTCTTCGACGCACGGTCGGGTGTGGAGCTGTGTGTGTTCCGCGGGCATGAACGTGCGATCGTCTTCATGAGCGTGAGTCCCGACCTGCGTTGGCTCGCGACGGCATCCGAGGACAAGAGCGCGCGCCTGTGGCCGCTCGACTTGCGCGAGGAACGCGTTCCTTCGCCAGACGCTCGCGAGGCAGAGGCCGCGCACGTGTTCGACGCGCCGGGCAAGTTCCACAGCGTCGCGTTCAGCCCGGACTCTAAGCGACTGGTGCTCTCGTGGGACGCGGGCGCCCGCGTCGTCGACGTCGCGACCCGGGAACCGTGCTACGAACTGGCGACGCACGAACACCGCGCCGTCGTGCGTGCCGCGTTCAGTCCCGACGGCAGTCAGCTGGCGACGCTCGCGTACGACGACGCGCTGCGCGTGTTCCGTGCGTCCGACGGAATGCTCCTGCGCACCTGCCGCGGCGATGCGCGACAGATCACCGGCCTCGCGTGGAGTCCCGATGGCGCATTCCTCGCGACGTGGCAACGCGGCACGACCGTGGACTTGTGGTACGGCACCGAGCGGCCGTTCCTGCAGGTGTTCCGCGGGCACGCGGGCGACGTGCGTAGCGCGCGCTTCGACGCGAGCGCCGAGCGGATCTTGACTGCGTCGGCCGATGGAACGGCGATCTTGTGGAGCGCGCGAACCGTGCAGGCCGAGCGGGTCTTCGATCCGGCGGCGAGCGGCCGCGAGCGCACGCCGCTCGTCGCGGCCAACTTCGATCCCGCGGCCGCGCGTGTCGTCACCACGGACGAAGTCGGTCTCGTGCGCGTGTGGCGCGTGATCGACGCGACGCTGCTCGCTGAGTTCGAAGGCGGACAGCCGACGAGCATCGCCGCGACGTTCAGCCCGGACGGCCAGCGACTCGCGCTGACGGAACAATCCGGCTGTGTGCTGCTCGTCGAGCTCGACAGCGGGCATCGAACACGCCTGCGCGCACACGCGGGCGAGGTCGGGTGTGTGCGCTTCTCGCACGACGGGTCGCGGCTCGCGACGGGCGGAGCCGACCGCACGATCTCTCTGTGGGATGCGCGGCCCCGCGCGGACGCACAGGCCGAGGTGTCGACTCCGGTGTGGCGCAGCGGTCCGTTCGAGACTGAGCTCTACTCACTGAAGACGGTATTCGATCTCGCCTTCAGCCCCGATGATCGACTTCTGGCGGCCGCTTGTCAGAACGCGACCATCGCGCTCCACGACACGCGCGACGGTCGCACTCTGTCGATCGTGCGCGACATCGCGACGCCGGGACTATTGCGTTTCAGCGGGGACGGCCGATTCGTGCTCGGCACGTCCAAGTATTCGAGCTTCGCCACGGTCTCGCGAGTCGCCGAGGGTGCCGAGGGTGAGCGGGACGTCGGCGCGACGCTGCGGCGCGAGATGTTTCCCGCACTACCCGGTCAGCACCACACGAACAGCATGACGGCGATCGCCACCGCCGCGCACGCGGCGCGCGCCGTGACGGCGTCGCTCGACCGCGCCGTGCGGCTGTGGGATCTCGAGCGACTCGAATGCACGGCGTGCTACGTCGGCCACGCGGATCGAGTGCTGGACGTGGACATCAGCGCGGACGGCACGCGGATCGTGAGTGCCTCGGGCGACGGCACGGCGCGCCTCTGGCCCGGGGATCTGCTCGAAACGGCGCGGCGGTACGAACCGTCGGCGTTCGCGGCGAAGTTCGGGGCGCTGCCGCTGCCCGCGCAGCGCCGCTGACTGCGGCGCACGGTTTTTTGTCCACCTAGGTCGGGCTCGCGACACGAAGGGGCGGTACTTCCAACGTCCTCGTTCCTTCCTGGAGACGGCCATGCGATCGCTCGTTCCTATCCGGCACGCCCTCGCCACGCTCACCTTGGTTCTCGGACTCGCGGGTCAAAGCCGTGCGCAGTGCAACGTGTCCGACGGTTTGGACGCCGGGCCTCCGTGCGGAACCGGCCCGTTCGTGTGGCTCAACCAGACGGGCTTCAAGCAGCCGTCGCTCGGCATCTGTTGGAAAGACTGCGGTGTGGACGCGACCGCAGGCTACACCGCGAGCTGGGGTGCGCTCGCACCGATCCTCGCCGGCACGCCGCCGGCGCCGATGTGCGCGTGGTATTCGACGGCTCTCATCCTCATGCAAGGCAACACGATTCGCTGGGTCGGCAAGTTCCACGTGGCGTATTCGCGCACCTGGACGGAGATCGACAACTCGGGCCAAGCGCTGCAGGTGTGGCGCTACCTCGTGAATGGCGACCTCGTGCCGGTCACGGCGACCCCCGGACCGTGTGCAACGCCGGCGTGCGCGGCGTCCTTTGGAAACGTGGTGCGCTTCACCGGCTACATCGACTACGCGCAGAGCTGCGTGATCCCCGGTGCGCCCGTCCTGCAAGCCTGGATGATCACGCACGCCTGCGACGCGATCGACCACCAGGCCGGTTATCCGCGGCAGGGCGTCTTCCATCCGGATCGCTTCTACTCGTTCGTCGGACCGGCCGCGGGGTTCGCGGTCGGCGCGGGCGGAACACTGGAGAACGGCGCCGCGCCGCTCGAGTGCATCCGTCGTTGGGATGCGGTGCCGCTTCCAGCGCGCTGCAACTTCGAGGAGCGACTGAACTTCGCCAACTTCAATCCGAATGCGCTCCTGTGTCTGTGCGGCACCGGGCCGGGGCTGTGGTACGAGGCTTTCTTTAATGCGTCGGGCGCGCTCGGAACGACGATCGGTCCGTACCTCGGCAGCGCTCCGTTCCGCTCGTACCCGATCGGCATGTGGACGAACCCGACCGTGTTCCCGGGTGTCGAAGAAGTGCGCTACAACACGAACGATCTCCTGTACGCGGAGTGCACCGGCAATCCGCCGCGGAAGGAATACTACTACGGCGTGACGACGGTGGGCGGGTTCCAAGCGTTCCAAGTCAGCCCGCTCCTCCCGCCGTTCCCGCTGCCGCTCACGTTCATCGACCAGTCGAACGCGATCGTGTTTCCGGCGAACATCGCGACGCGCAACAGGCCGTACCGCAGCGATCACATCTTGAACCTCAACATGTGACGCGGGCGCGGGCGCGGGCCGCGGTGACGCGGCGACGACGCCGGATCGCAGCCGCCGCTCGGCGCGTTGCGATGGACCGAGAAACGCGGGCGACCGGGTAGCATGTTTCCCCGGGTTTCCTTTCCATCCCCGCGCGCCTCGCGTCACTGGCCTGGCGAACCTCCCCACACCTCGTTCACACCGATGGAGACCGCCATGCGTCCGTCCGCTCTCGTCCAGACCTTCGTCGCAACCCTCACCCTAGTCCTGGCTCTGCCCGGCCAAAGCCGCGCGCAGAGCTGCAACGTCAGCGACGGGCTCGATCCCACCACCATCTGCGGGGCGGGGCCGTTCGTGCAGCTGAATCAGCAGGCGTTCAAGCAGCAAACTCTCGGCATCTGTTGGCGCGACTGCGCCGTGGACACCACCGCCGGCTACACGGGTACGTGGAGCGGACTCGCTCCGATGCTCTCGGCCGTACCGCCGTTGCCCTCGTGCGCTTGGTACTCGACGAGCCTCACGCTCTTCCAAGGCAACACCATCCGATGGACCGGTCGGTTCTTCGCGGCCTACTCGCGCACGTGGATGGAAGTCGACAACGCCGGCGCGCCGCTGCAGGTGTGGCGCTACCTCGTGAACGGCGACATGACGCCGGTGACGGCGACTCCCGGGCCGTGCGCAACGCCGGCCTGCGCCGCGCCCAACAGCAATCTCGTGCGTTTCACGGGCTACATCGATTACGCGCTGCACTGCCAAGGTGGAACCACCAGCAGCGGGCTCGTCGAGCACGCGTGGATGATCACGCACGCCTGCGATGCGATCGACCACGTCGCCGGCAACCCGCGTGCGGGCGTCTACCACGCCAATCGCTTCTACACGTTCCTCGGTCCGGCGGCCGGGTTCGCGGTCGGTGCCGGCGGAGTGATCGAGACCGGCCCCGCGCCGTTCGAAGCGATTCGACGTTGGGATGCGATCGTGATGCCGGCGAAGTGCAACTTCGAGGAGCGGCTCCTCTCCGCCAACTTCGCCGCGAACTCGTTCTTGTGCATGTGCGGGGTCGGCCCGGCGAACTGGTACGAGGCATTCCTCACCGCCGCCGGCTCGCTCGGAACGACGGTCTCGCCGTACCCCGGCAGCGATCCGTTCCGATCGTTCCCGATCGGCACGTGGACGAACCCGGCCGTCTTCCCCGGCGTCGAGCAGGTGCGCTACAACACGAACGACCTGCGCTACGCGGAGTGCACCGGCAATCCGCCGCGCTTCGAGTACTACTTCGGCGTCACGACCGCCGGCGGATACCAAGCGTTCCAAGTCAGTCCGGTCTCGCCGCCGAACACGCTGCCCTTGACGTTCATCGACCAGGGGAACTCGATCATCCTTCCGGGTGGACTGCCGACGCGCAATCGGCCTTACCGCACGGATCACATCTTGAATCTCAACATGTGATCTCGAGCTACAGCGACCTCGCGCGCTCGCGACGAGCGCCGAACTTGCGACCGCCGGATTCGAACGAGTCCGGCGGTAGCGTCTTCATTGAAGTCGGTCGTGTCGTCGCGCTGTGTGCTCGGACGGCGAACGAGTAGCCTCCATCGCATGTCAGCCCAAGAAGCGATCGACGTGCGCCGAACGATGCGCGCGGTGCTGATCGCGTTCCTGATGACCTTCATCGCCGCGCGCGTGACGGTCTTCCTGATCATGGCGCGGCGCATCCCCGATCTGTTCCTTCACTTGGGCGGGACGCACGTTCATCACCTGAGCTACGGCATCTTCCTTCTGTCCGGAGTCGGGCTCTATCTGCTCGTTCGTCAACCTATCGGTCGCAAACGGACGGCAGTCGCGCTGCTCTACGGGATCGGACTCGCCTTGACCTTCGACGAGTTCGGGATGTGGTTGCACCTCGGCGGCCGCTACTGGCAACGCGCGAGCTTCGACGCGGTGGTCGTGATTGCGGCGTCGCTCGGCACGCTCGTGTACGCACCGGCGCTGACGCGCTTCCGGCCGCGCACATGGGCGACGGCGGTCATGCTCGTCGTGGCGCTGACGGTCTTCGGAGTTCTGCTCGTGCGCTCGTTCCGTTACGCGGGCGAGCACCTCGGTCCGACGATCGAGCGCCTCGAACACGAATCGCCGCGTTGACACGGTCCGCGGAATCCGCTCGCGGCACACCGGCTCGAGTCCCGTCAGCTGACGTCGTACGACTCTGCGCTCGCGACGAGTTCGTCCACGGACCTTTGCCCCAAGCCGTGCAGGTGCTTGTCCGTTCCGCCCCACAAGTAGCCGTAGCCGGCGCAGTGGGGGCAGCGAGCGTCTGGTGTTGCAGCGGGGTCGGTAGCGGACGGATCCTGAACCTGTCCGATCCCGCGGCCAGAGCACGATCGGCAGCGATGCTTGGTGACGATGTCCCCGTACGACTTCGTGGCGACTCGTTTCGCGAGCGTCTCAAGCACCTTGTCACTTCTCCGCATGCGTCCCCTCGTTCCAATTCGCGTCGCACCGACCGCTACTTCCCGAACCCGGACGCGTGTCCGTCGCCCGCTCAGTGAGCGTTGCCAGGGTCGTCGGACAGCGCCGACCTCGGTTCACCGCACAAAGGTGTCGGCGTCTCTAGTCCATCCAGCACCGATCCGTTGTCATGCTCTTCGGATTGGCGATCCGACCACCGCTTCTCGAATAGAAAGCGGTGCACGAGCGACGCGGCGCGGATGGCGCGCCCGAGTGGATTCGAACCACTGACCGTCGGATTAGAAATCCGATGCTCTATCCAGCTGAGCTACGGGCGCAACTTGTCGAGGCGGGATCGCGGCTGCGAGCGAGCTCGCGCTCTCGCGCGAGTTGCCGGAGTGGGTCGGGGAGGCGGAAT
>JANLUN010000193.1:0-1884 GCA_031363505.1 Planctomycetota bacterium
CGTGTTCGCGCGCGCACGCCGGGCGGGATGTTCTACGGCAAGGTCACGGCGAACGACGGGAAGACGATCACGCTGATCACCGACGAGGGCGCGCGCATCACGCTCGACGCTCCGATCATCGAGCCCGTGCCGGCGAGCAGGACCGTGATCGTGGGTGCGGCTCCGAAGCCGTAGGCAACGTTCATCCCCGGACGGGTGCGATCGCATCCGGCCGGCGCTGCGACTCCGCCATCTCGTGAACGCGACGGTATCCCGTCGCCGGCAGAGTCCTATGATGTCGGCCTCCCCGAGTGAGAGGCCCCTTCATGATTCGATCGCTATCGGGCGCGTTCGTGTGGCTCGTCCTGAGTGTCGCGCCGCTGTTCGCGCAGGACGCCGAGACGCTCCCGCAGTTCAAGAAGTACTTCAAGCAGTACAAGGACACGCCGACGCGCGTCGAGGCAGTGCTCACGCTGCAAGGCCTCGAGGATCCGGCCGTCGTCGAAGCCCTCGTCCCCGTTCTCAAAGATCCGGACACTGAGGTCGTGCGAGCCGCGGTACGCGTGCTCGCTGCGTTCAAGGCGAAGGAGCCGGTCGCGGCGCTGTTCGCGCTGCTCAAAAACGAAAAGACCGAGGCCGTTCGCATCGGCGTGTTGCGGGCGTTGGCGGACGGCAAGTATTCCGACGCCGCGGTCGCCGTCGTGCCGTGCCTCACCGACAAGTCGTGGGAGGTGAAGCGACGCGCGGTGCAAGTGCTCGTCGCATCGGGCGACACGAATCAAGCCGGCGCGATCGTGCCGCTGTGCGCGGATTCCGAGCCGGCCGTGCGCAGTGAAGCGCTCGGCGCGCTGACCACGTTCAAGTCCGAGCTCGTCGTCGTGCCCGCGATCACCGCGCTCCAAGACTCGATCTGGCAAGTGCGCACGACCGCGATCGCCGCGCTGAAAGGCGTGCGCAGCGCAGCCGCGATTGGGCCCTTGATCGAGCGGCTCGCCGTCGAGGAAGGTCGCCTCGTGCTCGAGATCGGCGAGACGCTTGCGAGCCTGACTGGCAAGGAGTTCGGCGACGACGTGCAGAAGTGGCGCACGTACTGGGAAGCAAACCAGGCCGGCTTCACGTTGCCGACGGTCGAAGCGGTCGCGTACTTGCGCGGAACGCGCGAAGCGCGCACGGGCTCGGCGCGGCCCGAGTTCGAGAAGACGACCGTCACCGCGTACCACGGCATCGACACGCCCAGCCGCTCCATCATGTTCGTGATCGACGTGTCGGGATCGATGGAGGCGCTCGTCACTGAGAAAGAACGCTTCCTCGCCGGCAAGTATCCGTCGTTCGCGCGCATCGACATCGTGAAGACGGAGCTCGCGCGCACGATCGATCACCTCGAGCCGTTCGTGAACTTCAACATCCTTGCGTTCGCGACGAAGGTCGATCCGTGGAAGAAGAAGCTCGTGCCGGCGAACGTGCTCAATAAGTCCGCGGCGAGGGATTGGGCCGGCCGGCTGATCGCGATCGGAGGCGCGTCGAAGTCCGATCTGGCGGCGGTCGGACTCTCCGGCTCGGCGAACCTCGAGCTCGGCAAGACGAACACGTACGGCGCACTGATGGCGGCGCTCAACGTGACCGGCGGTCCGAGGACGGGCGACATCGACTACACGATCGACGTCGACACGATCTTCTTCCTTTCGGACGGCCGGCCGACGGTGGGGGACTTCGTCGATCCCGACGACATCCTGCGCGAGGTGAAGGCGGCGAACGAGCTGCGCAAGGTCGTGATCCACACGATCGCGATCGGCGAGTTCCAGAAGGACTTCATGAAGCGCATGGCCGAACAGAACGGCGGCGTCTTCGTCGACCTCGGAAAGTGAGTCCCGAGCTGTTCGCGACCCGATTGGGTGCTGCGCGCTG
>JANLUN010000206.1:0-3279 GCA_031363505.1 Planctomycetota bacterium
CTTCCGCCGCCGCGGTCCGGCGCGCGATTCGGCGCGACGGAGCACGAGCCGCGATCGACTCGTGATCGGCGCGGTCGGCCGCTTGTCCGAGGAGAAGGGCTTTCACCTGCTCATCGAGGCCGCGGAGCGCGCGATCGAGCGCGGCGTCGCGCTCGAATTGTGGATCGCCGGCGAGGGCGATCAGAAGGAACGCCTCGCCGCGCAGATCGCGGCGTCGCCGCACGCACGACATTTCCGGTTGCTCGGGTTCGAGCGCGAGCCCGTCGAGCTGTACGAAGCGCTCGATCTCTTCGCGCTCTCGAGCCTCCGCGAAGGCCTGCCGAATGTCGTGCTCGAAGCGATGGCGATGGGCGTGCCCGTTCTCGCCACGCGCTGCGGTGGGATGGAAGCGTTCGCTCGCGACGGGGAGGACGCGCTGCTCGTCGATGCGGGCTCGGTCGAGGAGCTCGCGAACGGGATCGTGCGGCTCGCGCACGACGGCACTTTGCGCTCGCGCCTCGCGGTGGCGGCGCGCGCGCGCGTCGAACGCGAGTGCAGCTTCGCGCACCGGATCGCGCGTGAAGTGGAACGCTACGACCGGTTGCTCGAACGCTGACGCGGTTCGCGCGACCACGCGAGCGCGATCGCCGCGCGCTCGACGTCGCGTGCGGATCGACCGAGCTTCACCGCCGCACTCGCCACATCGTCGTGCTCGGGGGAGAGATCGCGCTCCTCGACCGCGCGGCCTGGCAGTTCGCGGACTTTGACGCGCACGCGCTGGCCTTCGACGTCGACTTCCACCGTGCGGCGACCGCTCTCGCGCCGTTCACACGGTTGCCAGCGCAGTCCGAGCGTCGTCGTTTCGGCGAAGACGACGCGCTCGAGCTCACCGCGATCTCCGGCACGACAGAGCGCGGACAGCACGACACCCGGTCGGTTCTTTTTCATCTGCACGGGGACGGTCCACACGTCGAGCGCACCTGCGTCGCGGAGCCTCTCGGCCGCGTGCGCGATCTCCTCTCCCGTCATGTCGTCGAGGTTCACCTCGAGGAGCCACGCCTCCGCCCGCCCCGCGCTCGCGCCCGCACTATCGCCGAGCTGCACTCGCAAGATGTTCGGCGGCCCGTCCTTCGGATCGCGCGTGCCGGCGCCGTAGCCGACGCGCTCCGTCACGAACCCGCCGGGCGACTCGAACGAGTCGGCCAGCTCGACGAGCAGCGCCGCGCCCGTCGGCGTCAGTCGCTCGCCCCGGCCGCCGCCGATCACGATCGGCTTGCCGCGCAAGAGTTCCAGGGCCGCCGGCGCGGGCACGGGCATCTCGCCGTGCGCGCAATGCACCGTGCCGGTCCCCGTCACCGGCGGTGATGTGACCACCCGCTCGACGGCCAGCCGCTCGAGCGCGAGCACGGCGCCGCACACGTCGATCAGCGTGTCGACCGCGCCGATCTCGTGAAAATGGATCTGGTCCGGCGTCGTGCCGTGCACGTGCGCTTCGGCGACCGCGATGCGCATCAAGATCGCGCACGCGCGGTCTTGCGCCGCGCGCGAGAGCGGACTCTGGCGCACCATGCGCTCGAGGTCGGCGTACGTCCGGTGCGGCGGCCGCGCCGATTCGGGAGTCTTGACGTCGAGGTGCTTGCCCGAGAGGTTGCCGCGCCACGCGGTCGACAGCTCGAGCGTGCACTCTCCCGGGACGAGCGCGTCGGCGAGACGCCGCAGATCCTCGAGACCAAAGCGCGGGTCGCCGAGGTCCAAGAGCGCCGCGAGCAGCATGTCCCCCGCCATTCCGGCGAACGGCTCCAGGTACAGGGTGCGCATGAGGGCCGCGGAGCCTAGCGCGCTCATCCGGCGCGCGCCACGGCGAGCACGCGGACGGAGCGCGCGCCCGCGCGCAGCAACGTGCGCGCGCACTCGTCCGCGGTGGCTCCCGAGGTCACGACGTCGTCGACGAGCCACACGTCGGCATCGCGCACCTCTCGCGCGTGAAAGCGGCGGACTCGAAACGCGCCGTGCACGTTGGCGGTGCGCGAGCTCGCACCGAGCGCGCCCTGCACCGACGTGAACCGCGTGCGCGACAGAGCGCGCGCGACGCGCATGTCCGTCACGCCCGCGGCTTCGCGTGCGAGGAGCAGCGCCTGGTCGTAGCCGCGCTCGAAACGCCGCAAGATGTGCAGCGGAACGGGAACGAGCAGCGGACGAGGCTCGGCTGCACACGCGCTCGCTAGGACGCGCGCACCGAGCGCACGACCGAGCGTGGCCGCGAGGTCCGCGCGACGGCCGTACTTCAGCGCCAGGATCCACTCGCGCACCGAGGGGCTCTCGCGGTAATCCGCGAGAGCGACCACGCTTCGAAATGCCGGCGCGCGCTGTCGACACTCCGCGCATCGCTCACCGTCGGGGAATGCATCCGAGATCCGCGTCGCGCAGCGTCCACAGCGCGAGCCTAAGAGACCGAGCGGCAAACGGTGCTCGTCGCAGCCGAGTCCGTCGTCCAATGCGGCACGCCCATCCCCTCGGCCCCCACGACATAAGGGACACGCCGACGGAAAGACCGCCTCGGCCAGGTCGTGCCAGATCGCGACGAGCAGCGGATCGCGCATCGACTCCCCGACGAATCGGGCGCGCGCCGGTGTCAGTCGGCTTCGACTTCTTCCTCGAGCGGCGTGTCGACGCGCCGGCGGCGCGTGCGATCCGGCGGAGCGAGCCCGATGCGCTGCCGCAAGCGGGCGACGTACGACTCGATCGTGTCCTCGGGCTGCGACTCCACGCCGAAGACCTCCCCGACGGCGCGCGCCAGGTCCGGATCGGTCTCGAAGTCCGGCGGGTGCAGCCGGAAGTGCGCGCGCAACGTCCGTTGGATCGATTTCGTCGACCACCACCACCCGACGACGAGGAGGCCGACGGCCAAGACGGCGATCACGAGTGCCCACGCGACCGGAAACGGCGCGCCGTCAGGAAGCGGCGGTCGCGTGCGGGAAAGGAGCTGCACGGCGAAGCCGGCGATCACGAAGGCGAACCCGACCGAGAGCTGAACGCGATGGAACAGGCGCTCGCGGACCACGGCGCGCGAGAGTCGCCGGTCGCCAAAGAGCTCCGGGAAGAGGCGCCGCGGCTGGCGCAGGAGCGCCGCGTTTCCGACGAGGAGCATGCCCACGAGCGCGAGCACGAGGCCGACGCTCATCCAGTCCGGCTCGGCGAACAATCCATCGCTCACGCTCGCGAGAAACCACGCCGACTGGCACATCAGCGGCCACGGTAGTGCTTGATCCGCGGAGGAGCAATCGCGCTGCGCGAACACGG
>JANLUN010000242.1:0-1836 GCA_031363505.1 Planctomycetota bacterium
GAAGAGCCGCCAGTTTCCGGCGACGTGGAGTGGGCTCACCCGCCGCGCGATCGAGCTGTGCCGCGAGGCCGTGCCGCGCACGCACCGCGTGGCCGGCAGCCTCGCGCCGCTCGAGGACTGTTACCGGCCGGATCTCTCGCCGGACGATCCGCGGCCGGAGCATCGTCAGTTCGCGCACGTGCTCGCGAGCGCGGGCTGCGACGTGATCCTGTGCGAAACGTTCCCGCACATCGGCGAGTCGCTGATCGCCGTCGAGGAAGCGGTCGCGACCGGAGTCGAAACGTGGGTGTCGTTCACGGCCGGCCCCGACGCGAACTTGCTCACTCCGAAAGAGATCGAGCGCGGCGCGCGCGAAGCGGTGAAGCGCGGGGCGACCGCGGTGCTCGTGAACTGCATGAGCGCGCCGAAGATGTTGCCGTTCGTCGAGCGCTTGGCCGAAGCGGGTGTCCCGTTCGGCGCCTACGCGAACGCCGGTTCACCGGACGACGCGATCGGCTGGAAGAGCGCGCCGGAAGGAGCCGCGCGTTACGCGGACTTCGCGGAGGCCTGGGTGAACGCCGGCGCGACGTTGATCGGAAGCTGCTGCGGCACGGGACCGAAGCACATCGCGGAGCTCGCGCGTCGGTTTCGCGAAGAGATCGCGGACACGTGAGCGACACCTACACGACGGACGTTCAGAGTCCTACTCGCTCACCAAGCTGCGCCACCGCGAATCCCCGCGCGTCGAGCTCGCGCACGAGCTTCTCGTCGAGCCACAGCGGGTTCGAGTGATTGAGATGGAGGAAGCGCACGCTGCCCGGCTGCGCGTCCGCTCGCCCCGCCAACCGGTCCATCGTGTCGACGAGGAACGGATGCGGGACCTCACGCAGATCGCGGCCGGGTAGCTCGCGACCGTCGTAGAACGTGCCGTCGATGTAGGCGACGTCGACGCCCTCGAGAAGCTTCTCGAGCAACCCTGGATGTCGATCCCAACTGTCGACGTCCGGCACGAACAGCACGCAGCGGCTCGGCCCGCGCACGCGGTACGCGACGGTGTCGGAGAACTCGTCGCGATGCGGAACGAGGATCGCTTCGACCGACAGCCCCGGGATGGGCTCG
Organism: Planctomycetota bacterium; assembly: GCA_031363505.1. GTDB lineage: Bacteria > Planctomycetota > UBA1135 > UBA1135 > JANLUN01. The sequence continues at coordinate 1,099 of JANLUN010000242.1, forward strand.
AACGGGCGTTCGGCATCGACCTCGCGCAGCTCGATCTGTCCAAGCGAGACGAGCTGCGACCACGGGCCGTTCGCACGCAAGTACGCAGCGAAGCGCGGCGTGACGAACACAGGGAGCGCGCTCGTCGACGCCACTTCGCGGCCGAGCTGCGCGAGACCGAGGTAGTGGCCGATGTGAGCGTGGGTCAGGAGCAGTGCGTCGACTGGGAGCCGACCACGTCGCGAGATTCCGAAGGCTCGGTGCAGCATCGCGACTTGCGGCTCGATGGCGGGCGTCGCTTCGATCATCAAGAGCGCGCCGCTCTCGCGGTCGTAGATGCCGATGCACGCGGGAGAGTCGACTCGACCTTCGTTGCGTGCGGATTCGCAGCACACCGCCTCACATCCAAGGTGCGGACGCCCGCCATCTTGCGCGACACCGAGCACGACGAGCTCGAAGCGGCTTGTGCGCAGAGCCGGCGCACTGGCACACGCCGCGACCAGAACGATCCACGCCGCAAGGAAAAACGTCGAGACGAAACGTCGTGTGAGCACGATCACTTCGCGCGCGGAAGCGCGTCGTACGACGCGCGCAGCCAGACACGCGCATTTTCGGGGAGCGTCGAGAACCCACGCTCGGCGATCGACTTGGCGAACTCCACGTCTCCCGCACTCGCGGCAGCGTCGACCAATGTCGCGTAGGTCCGGTCGGTGTCCGCGAACAGCACGAGCCTGTTCGCCACCCGCTCGGCCTCGGCAA
>JANLUN010000273.1:0-7868 GCA_031363505.1 Planctomycetota bacterium
GCCGCCGCCGCCGGCTGCCGAGCGCCGGCCCCCCGAGCGTGGGGCGGCGGAGCGCGGGGCCGCCGAGCGCGCGGCTCCCACGAATCCGCTGGAGCTGTGGAGCCGGTTCCTCGACGCGCTGTCGGCATCGTCGATGGCGTCGCTCGCGGAGCTGCTGCGCGCGCGCGGCCGACTCGCCGAGCACGCGAATGCGCGAGCGCTCGTGCGCATCGCGAACTTGCGGTCCGATGAACGTTCGTTGATCGCGGAGCCGCGCAACGCGAAGGCGGCCGCGAACGTGTTTTCCAAGATTGCCGGACAGCCGACCGAACTCGTGTTCGAGGAGGCCGGACCGGCGCAACGCGCAGCGCCCGACATGTTCACCATGCAGGTGAACGACATGTTCGGCGGGCGCATCGAGGACGATGGATGAGTGGCGCCTTCGGCGACATGGGCAATCTCTTGAAGCAAGCCCAGCAGATGCAACGCGAGCTCGATCGCGCGCGCGAAGAACTGCGCTCCGCGAAAGTCGAAGGTGCTTCGGGCGGCGGCGCCGTGCGCGCCGAAGTCAACGGCGACGGCCAGGTGACGCGCATCCACATCCGGCCGGAGGCGCTCGAGTCGAAGGACGCGAGCGCGATGGAAGCGCTCGTGCTCGCCGCGGTGCGTGACGGCATCGACAAGGCGCACGCGCTCCGCGAGGAGCGCTTGTCGCGGCTGACCGGCGGACTGAATCTTCCGGGCCTTCTCTAGGACCGTGACGTCGTGGCGTACCCCGAGCCGCTCGAAGCGCTGATTCAAGCGTTCGAGCGCTTTCCGGGCATCGGTCGCCGGAGCGCGGAGCGACTCGCATTCCATGTGCTGCGCGATCCAGCGGCACGCGGTCTCGCGCGCGCGATCGACCGCGCGATCGAGAGCACGCGTCGCTGTGGACAGTGTTGCAACGCGGCGGAGTCCGATCCGTGCTCGATCTGCGCGGACGAGAGTCGCGATCGCACTCTCCTGTGCGTCGTGGAAGAACCGCGCCACGTCGAGGCCTTGGAGAGATCCGGCGTCTACCGCGGCCTCTACCACGTGCTCATGGGTGCGCTCAATCCAGCCGACGGCACCGATGCCGCGCACCTGTCGATCGCGCGATTGATCGATCGCGTGCGGCGCGGCGGGCTCACCGAAGTGATTCTCGGCACGGATCCCGACTCCGAGGGCGAGGCGACAGCGCTGCTCGTCCTCGAGGCGCTCGAATCCGCAGGCGTGAGCGGCGTCGTCGTGACGAGGCTCGCACGCGGTTTGCCCGCCGGCGCCGCGATCGAGTATCTGCACCGCGGCATCCTCGAGGATGCACTCGCGGGCCGCCGGCCGGTTCGAGTGAAGCCGCGTCCTGCTGTCGATCGATGAGTCGCGGCGCGTCCGACTTCGCTCGCTACGCTGTCACGCCATGCGCAACGTACGGATCGCGGTCGCGTACGACGGCTCCCGCTTCTTCGGCTGGCAGCGTCAGGACGGGTTCATGTCCGTCCAGCAGGCGCTCGAGGAAGCGCTGCTCGGATTGACGGGGGAGACCGTGACCGTGCACGGCGCGGGCCGCACCGACACGGGCGTGCACGCGATGGCGCAGGTCGCGCACTTCCACGTCGAATCGCGGATCGCCGACGAGCGATTCGGCCTCGCGCTCAACGCGCACCTGCCCGAGGGTGTCGCAGTTCTCTGGGTCGAGACGTGTCGCGACGATTTCCACGCGCGGTTCGATGCGCTGTCGAAGCGCTACTTGTACGTCACCGCGACCAGCCACGTGCGACCGCCGTTCGGACGGCAGTACTGTCACTGGATGCCGTACCCACTCGATGGGGACGCGATGCGGCAAGCGGCGCGTGCGCTGATCGGTGAGCACGACTTTCGCGCCTTCGGCAACACCGGTTCCCCGCGCGCGACGACCGTCCGGACGGTGCAGTCGCTCCACTTCATCGCGCGCCGCGGTCGCATCGCGTTCGTCGTGCAGGGAAACGGTTTCCTCTACAATATGGTGCGCACGATCGCGGGCACGCTGCTCGACATCGGGCGCGGCCGACTCGATTCAGGGGTGGTGACGCGGGCGCTCGCGGACGGCCGGCGTGAGACCCTCGGTGCGACGGCACCCGCGGCTGGGCTCTACCTGGTTTCCGTGCAGTACGGGGAACGGTTGTTCCACTCCGGCAGCCATCGCGCGACGCGGCGGTCCGCGGGGAACACGCGCTGGCGCCCTTGACCGAAACAGCGGAAGGGCCATAAGGTAGACGCGGCTGCGATGACGTCGCGCTATCGGTGCATTCCGCTTCAAAAACTACCGCGGCGTCGAGCGCGCGCGGGAGCCACGACCCTCGGACGGGCGAGCCCAACGTCCCGATCGGAATCGCGATGGGGCGTTCCTGCGCGTACAAGGCGAAAGCGCCCCCGCGACTTCGGTTTCGTCGCGCTTCCGGCCGATTCGGCCAGTGGGTCGAGCTGCCGGATCGAGCCCGCGGTTCGCCGCCGGAGTCCGTCGGCCTTCGGCCGCGCTCCCGCGCCATCAGAGCGTTCGCCGTCCGCGTGATCGGCAGTCCAGCTGCCCGGAGAATCCCATGCAAACCCAGGTTTCCATCCTCCATCACGACTACCCCACCACGGTTCGCAATCAGGTCGAGCAGAAGCTGCAGCACCTCGTCAAGTTCTACGAACGCACCGTATCGATGCGTGCGCTCCTCGAGCGCCAAGGCGACGACCACCGCGTCGAGATCGTCGCGAGCGTCGGCCAAGGCGCAGTCTTGGTAGTGGATGCGCGCGCGTCTATGTTTGCGAGCGCCTTGGAGGAAGCTCTCGAACGTATGGAGCGCTTGCTGAAACGGCACAATCAGAAGCACGTCACCGCTCGTCGTCGCCGCGGCGACTCATCCCGCTGAGCTTCGCCGCGCGAGAATCGTCCCCGCATGGATTATTGGAAGCAGTTCAAGGCCAAGAGTTGCACCGTTGGGCTCAAGGCCTCGACCAAGCACGAAGCGCTCGCGGAGGCGGTCAGGAACATGATCAGCGCCGGCGTCCTCCCCAAGGAGCTCGAGGAGGATGCGATCAAGGCGCTCACGGAGCGCGAGCGGCGCGGATCGACGGGCCTGGGGATGAACGTCGCGATTCCGCACGTCAAGCTCTCGGGGCTCGAGCGCGTCGCCTGCAACTTGTCGGTGCACGCTGAGGGCCTCGAGTGGCAAGCCGTCGACGGCGCTCCGGTCCACATCCTGTTCACCATCATTCGTCCGGAGTCGAAGAGCGAAACGCACGACCCGGAGCGGCATCTCGAGATGCTGCGCTGGATCTCGCGGCTGTCGCGCGACAGCGACTTCCGGCGCTTCGCCGTGCGCGTCAAGACGAAGACCGAGCTCGTCGATCTGCTCAAGGAGATGTCAGCGCTCTGATCGAGCGCTGGCGCCCGACCTCTCGACCGATCGGCGGATCGCAGTGGTGGTGGAAGCAACTCGGACGGTCCAGCTCAGGAATGCCGGCGGACTCCACGCCCGGCCCTGTCACGCGATCGCGTCGCTCGCGCTCGCGTCCGACAGCGATCTTTTCGTCGGTTGCGGGGACTGCGAGGTCAACGGCAAGAGCATCCTCGAGCTGATGACGCTCGGTGCGGCGTGCGACGCGACGCTCTGTTTTCGGGCGCAGGGGCGGGATGCCGATGTCCTCGTAGCGCGACTCGTCGCGCTGGTCGAGGGCGGTTTCGGCGAACTGGACTAAACCCCAAGGCCCGCGCGGGCCGAATGGGGTCTCAGCCGCAAGCCCGCTCCGACCGAAGCCGGTCCGGGGAGCTCGCGGCCTCACCCGCAAACGAGATCAGGGAGATCCGTGTTCCGAAATTCCAAGCGCGTCGTGGGATTGGACGTGGGCAGCTCGGTGGTCAAGGCCGTCGAAGTGTCCCTCGAAGGTCCCGAGCCGGTGATCACCGGGTTCTCGCGGGTCGAGATCCCGCCCGGCGGTAGCCCTGCGGATGCCGTTGCGACGGTCTTCCGCGAAGGGAAGTTCAAGACCAAGCGGGTCGTGTCGTCCGTGTCCGGTCAATCCGTCGTCGTGCGCTACGTGCCCATGGCGAAGATGCCCGAGGCCGATCTGAAGCAAGCGATCCGTTTCGAGACCGACAAGTACCTGCCGTTCGAGCTCGACGAGGTCGTCCTCGATTGCCAACCGCTCAAGCGCAACGCGGGCGGAACCGGTGAGGGCGACGCCAAAGGCGGCGAACAACAGACGGTGCTGCTCGCGGCGTGCAAGACCAAGGCGATCGACGAACGCATCCAGCTGCTGCAAGGGCAGGGCTTGACGCCGATCGCGATCGACGTCGACCTCTTCGCGCTCGCGAATGCGTGGGAGTTGTGCGGTCTTCCGGCGGAGGAGCTCGAAGAAGGCCAAGAACAAGCGATCGCGCTCGTCGACATCGGTGCGACGCGCACGTCGATCAACGTTCTCTGCGGCGGCGAAACGTGCTTCAGCCGCGAGATCAACATGGGCGGCGCGGACATGACGCAAGCGGTCGCGCGCCGACTCGGACTCGAAGTCTTCGAAGCCGAAGCCATCAAGCGGTCGAGCGACAGCCACCAGCTCGAGGTGAACACGGCCATCGGGCCCGTGCTCGAGGACCTCGTGAGCGAGCTCTCGCTCTCGCTCGACTACGTCGAACACCACGAGGGTGTCCAGGTCAAAGAGATCCTGCTGTCCGGCGGGGGAGTTCTCGCGCCCGGCGCGGCGACCTACATCGAGCAGGCCACGGCGCGCACCGCGCGCATCTGGAATCCCCTCGAGGGCCTGCGCGTCGACGTCAACCGCGTCGACGTCGAGGAGTTGGAAGCCTGGGCGCCCACGCTCGTGGTCGCCGTGGGCCTGGCCTCCAGGGTGCGTACATCATGATTCGGATCAACCTACTTCCCGAGCAGTACCGCAAGAAGGCGCGCACGCCGATCAAGCTGCTGCTTGGCGTCAGCGCGGCCGTCGCGGTGAATGCTTGCCTCGTGGCGTGGTGGGGACACCTCGCGCTCGGCGTGCAAGCCGAGATCGACACCGAGAAGTCGTCGTTGCAGCTCGAGATGGACGGCTTGACCCCGCAGGTCAACTACTTCCACTCGCTGCAGTCGGAAGGCAAGCAGTACACGACGCGCGAGACGACGCTGTCGTCGCTCACGAAGAGCCGCGTGTCGTGGACGAGGAAGCTCGACGAGCTCCTCGACGTGATCAATCGCGGCGGTGACGGACAGCGACACCTGATCTGGCTCGACGACCTGTCGGTCGCGCAGACGGGCGACGACGGCAAGGGCAAGAACTTCGGGTCGCTCACCGCGAGCGGACACTCGGGGTCGGAAAAATTCGCGCAGGTCGCGAACTTCCTCGAAGACTTGGAATCGTCGGCCTTCATGAGCGACTTCCAGCCGCCGGCTCCGCCAGAAGGAACGCAGACTCTCGAAGACAAGACGCTCGTTCCGCCGGTCGTGTGGGCGTTCCCGCTCTCGCTCTCTCTCAAGAGTCCCGAAGAGCGGATGAAGGCGGCGCAGGCAAGTGACCGGGCCGCCAAGCCCGCAGCGCAACCCGGTGTGCAACCGGCCGGCGCCGCGAACACGGAGAAGCCGCAATGAAAGAGCGTCCCTGGTGGCTTTACATCGCGGGCGGTGGAGCGCTGCTCGCGGCCGGACTCGGCGCGCTCGTGTACATGCAGTACGGCAAGATCGACGCCGCACGCAACGAGATCACGACTCTCAGCACGAGCATCGACTCGGCGCGCAAGGAGATCGAAGGCACGGCCGCGCAGGAGCGCGAAGTGATCGTGCTCCGCGAGCTCACCGAGACGATGAAGCAGATCCTGCCCGACAACGACGACGTGAACAACCTGGTGCGCACGTTCCAGAGGTTCTCGGAGGAGTCGAAGGTCCGGATCTCGGGCTTGAAGCGCAAGACGACCAATGCGCGTGACAAGAGCGACTTCGACAAGGTTGCGTACACGCTCTCGTTCGAGGCCGACGCGTTCCAAGTGCTGGACTTCCTCGACATGATCGAGAGCCACTCACGGTTCATGCGCGTTCCGACCATCCGCATGACGGCCGCGCAGCGCGCGCAGATCGAGAACGACGGTTTCCCGTCGCACCGGATCCAGATGGACGTCGAAACCTACGTCTACGAGCCGAAGAACGATGCGAAGCCCGTCGCGATCGACGGCTACGATCGCAAGCGCGACCTTTTGATGGGTGAGATCAATCGCCGGCGCCAGAGCCTGGCGGTGTCGACGTACAGCTACCGCGGAGCACGCGGTCGACGCGACCCCTGGATCGACCCGCGCGTGCCGCTGCTCGGCGACGGGCAGAGCGCGCTCAGCGTGCCGGAGCAGATGGACCTCGTGCAGGGCCTGTGCGACCGCGCGGCGGACGTGACCGCGAAGTGGAAGCAAGTGAAGGATCCCGAGATCAACGTGATCCAGTCGATGCTGATCCGCTCCGACCTCGAGGACACGCTCGCCACGTTGGAAGAGGACGTGCGTCGCATCGAAGCCGAGCACTCCGTCCGTTACGTGCCGTCCGAACGGCGCCTGCAGAGCGAGGTGATGGACGTCATCACCAACATTCGCACGGAGCTCGTCGCCTTCGAAGCCGGTAGCGGGCCGTCGAACGATACGTTGCGTGAGATCGAGGAGACGATGATCAGCCACCAAGAGCAGGGCGAGTACAAGCTCATGCTCGAGGCGTTCGAGGTCATCGACTCACGCTTGGCGCTCGTCGAAGCCGATCCATTGCGCAAGCCGCTCGTCGACCGGTTGCGCGAGCTCGCGCACGAAGCGCGCACGATCCTCGATTTCGAGAAGATCCAGCTCGACATCACGGGCATCGCAATCGTTCAAGACTTGCCGCCGGTGGCGGTCATCAACGGCAAGTCACTCGGTGTGGGAGACATGCTGAACTACGAGATCACGGTCCATGCGATTCGGACCGACGCGATCGAGTTCATCTTCCGCGGAGTCATCTTCGCCCGGCGCTTCTAGCCCGGCGCGAGTCAGTTCCCTGTCGGATCTGAGTTGGGAGAAGTTCGTGAATAAGATCAAAGCAGTTGTGGCGGCGCTCGTGTTCTTGCCGGTGTTCGCCGCGTTGGCTTCGGCGCAAGCGCCCAGCCTGGACGCGCGCGTCAACTTGCGCATCGCCGATCAGTCCCTCGAAGACGTCGTCGCCCACTTGCGCGAGCGCTCGGGAGCCAACATCGTCGTCATCGACCCCTCGCCCGAGGAGACGATCTCGAAGGAGCTCGTCTCGATCGAGCTCACGGACCTGCCGTGGCGCGATGCTCTCGAGCTCGTCGCCGAGAAGGCGCTGTGCGTGGTCGAAGAACGCACCGCCGGCGTGCTCGCGGTCACGCGTCCGAAGAAGGTCAACTTCATGTTCCAGGACCAGGACATCCGGTCGGTGATCGACGCGATCGGCAAGGTCAGCGGCGCGAACATCATCGTCGGGCCCGAAGTCGCCGGGAACATCTCGGTGCGCCTCACGGACGTGCCGTGGCGCGACGCGCTCGAGGTCGTCGCGAAGACGCTCGCGTTCACGGTCGTGGAAGAGAACCGTGGACTCTTGCGCGTGGTCGATCCGCGCACGCTCCAGGATCAGCTCGAGACGCGCACGTACCAGTTGCGCTACCTGCGTCCGAAGAGCAGCTACAAGCCGATGATCAAGTCGGAATTCCTGCAGCAAGCGCAGCGCGCAGCCGCTGCGGGGGACGTGATGAAGACGTTCACTGTGCTGCAGGCGCTCGCCAAGGCGTTGAGCTCGGCCGGCCAAATCGACTACATCGACTCGTCGAACGTCGTGATCGTTCGCGACACGACGCAAGTGCACAACGCGGTCCGCGACATGATCGCGCGCCTCGAC
>JANLUN010000733.1:0-1536 GCA_031363505.1 Planctomycetota bacterium
AGCTCGAGCTCGACGAGCACGCGCTCGGAATCGACGTCGCCTCGTGGAATATCGACCCGCGCGGCGGACCGCAGCTCGACTTCCTCACGCTCGCGGAGGACCAACCGACGGTGACGACCGCCGAACGCGAGGCGCTGCTCGAACGGTGGGAAGCGATGGCCGTCTTCGTCGATCGCGCGCGCGCGAACTTGCGGCGCGGGCTCGCTGCCGGCCGCGTGACGTCGCGCAATGCGGCGACAGAAGTCATCGCGCAGCTCGACGGCTTGCTCGCGACTCCGTGCGAGAAGAGCCCGCTCGTCATCGCCGCCGGCGGTGGCGGAACGTGGACCGCGCGTCCGGACGGCGAAACGCTCGGCGAAGTGGCCAAGCGCACGCGCACGGCGGAATCCGCGCTCGAGGCAGCGAACGCCGCCGCGGAACGCGACCCGAAGACCAGCACGACGTGGACCTTCGTCCCCGCCGCCGACGACTCGCTCAGCCCGATCGAGCGCGGCCGCTTCGCGCACGCGGTGCGCAACGTCGTGCGCAAGGACGTGTACCCGGCCATGCGCCGATACCGCGAGTGCATCCACGACGAGGTCCTGCCGCGAGCGCGCACCGACGACCAGCCCGGCGTCTCGCACGTCGCCGGCGGCGGCGCGTACTACCGCCTGTGCATCCGCCGGCACACATCGCTCGAGCTCTCGCCGAACGAGATTCACGAGATCGGGCTCGCCGAGGTGGCGAAGATCCGCGCCGAGATCGCGGAGCTCGGTCAGAAGGTCTTCGGCACACCCGATGTCGCCGAGATCCAACGCCGGCTGCGCACGGATCCTGCGCTCCATTTCACGACGGCGGCGCAGATCGAAGCCACGGCGCGCGCGACGCTGGCGCGCGCGGAGACCGCGGTTCCTGGTGCGTTCGGAATCCAACCGAAGGCTCCGTGCACCGTCGTGCCGATCCCGGCGCACGAAGCTCCGTTCACGACGGTCGCGTACTACCGCGAGCCCGCGGCGGACGGCAGCCGGCCGGGACGCTACTACATCAACACGTTCGAGCCGACGACGCGCCCGCGCTACGAGGCCGAAGTGCTCGCCTTCCACGAGGCTGTGCCCGGCCATCACACGCAGATCGCAATCGCGCAGGAGCTCGGCGCGCTCCCGCTGATGCGCCGGCACTCGGGTTCAACGGCCTTCGTCGAAGGCTGGGCGCTGTACACCGAACGACTCTGCGACGAGCTCGGCCTGTACTCGTCGGATGTCGATCGCCTCGGGATCTTGAGCTTCGACGCGTGGCGCGCATGTCGCCTCGTCGTCGACACGGGACTCCATTCGCTCGGCTGGTCGCGCGCGCAGGCGATCGACTACATGAAGCAGAACACGCTCCTCGCCGAGAACAACATCGCGAACGAAGTCGATCGCTACATCGCTTGGCCGGGACAAGCGCTGGCGTACAAGCTCGGACAGCGCGAGATCTTGAGTCTTCGAGCCGAAGCCCGGACGAAGCTCGGGGCGGCCTTCAGGCTGGCGGATTTCCACGATCGAGTCCTCGAGAACG
>JANLUN010000426.1:0-3715 GCA_031363505.1 Planctomycetota bacterium
ACCAGCGCGCTCCGTCTTGCAACGCGACCACGTGACACGCCCAGCCGCAGAACCAGCGCCCGAGGATCAGCGTGCTCGCGATCGAGAGCGCGAAGAACACGAGCCCGGCGTTCACGACGCCGTGCTTCGAGAACTCCATCGACTCCGACGGCTCGAGCGGCGAGAGCGTCGAGCCCGTGCTCGACCAGTGAATGATGTGGATCGCGATCAGAGCGTGGACCGCGATCAAGACGAGCGCGCGCGGGAGCCCCGCGCGCGATTTCCGGATCTTGGGTCCGGTGAGCTCCGCAGCCGGGGTCGTTCTCTTGTCGGTGCAGCGCGCAGACATGGTTCGCGAAGTCCGATCCTAACCCCGTCGATCCAGGTTTCCGCTCGCGGATCGCTCGGCGGCTCGTAGGCGCGCGCCACCCGCTCGACTCCAGTCCTTGTGCGCCGCGGGTCGATGGGCCATCCTGATCTCCGATGTTGAGCGCCTCCATGCACCGTCTCGCGACCTGGGTCTGCCTCGTGGCAACCCTTCTGATGGGGGCCGCACCGTCGCGCGGGTTGGTCCTCTGCGTCGGAGAGAACGGTCACGTCGCGCTGGAAGCTTCGAGCACAGACGCCTCCTGCTTCGATTGTCCCGGCGAGAGCGAAGTCGACAACGGTTGCTGCTCCGACCCGCGCATGGGCGATGCGGGTTGCACGTGCACCGATCTGTTGCTCCTTGCGAGCGAGAAGCAGCCCGTGCGTTCGCTGGTCAGCGATCGCGTGGATCGCATTCCTCCGGCGTGCCTCGTCGCGCAGCCCGAAACTGACGTCACCGCGCCGCTCGCGCGCGGCTTCGAGCTCCGTGCTCGAACGCAGTCTCCGCCCTGCCCTCGCGTTCCCACGACTCTGATCCTGCGCGTCTAGCGCCACCTCTCGAGGTGTGAGCACCGTGCCGCGCTCTCTTGCGCGATCGGTGCTCGATATCAGAAGTCCTGTCGGAGGCCGAATCGGTCTCCTCGAGACGCGAGGATCATGTCCCGTTCATTCCTCCCTATTTCTATTGGCGCTTCGGCGCTCCCAGTTCACGTCATCGTCGGCTGCGTGACCGCAGTCGTGTTGACTGGATGTGCGATCGATCGGCATGAAGTCGACGCCGAGGCAGCGATCTCGCGCTCCGTGGATCCCGACACGGCCGTCGTTTTCCGAACGGACGGCGATCCGCTCGATGCTGGCAATGCGATCGCAGAGTCCGATGGTTCACTGACCGCGGCGACCGCTGTTCGGCGGGCCATCGAAACCAGCCCGGAGTTGCAAGCGGCGCTCGCGCGCGTGCGCGTCGCTCAAGCCGAAGCCGACCTCGTATCGCTGCTCCCGAATCCGGTTCTCAGTCTCGTGCTGCGTTTCCCCGAAGGCGGCGGCAAGCCGGACGTCGAAGCGGGTCTCGGAGCCGATCTACTCGCGCTGTTGCAGCGGCCTCGGCGCGCCAGCATCGCCGGACACCGGTTGGAGGCCGAGGCTGCACGCTCGCTTTCGACAGCGCTCGACGTCGTGGCCGACGTGCAAACGCGCTACGCCGACGTGCAATCGCTGGAGGAGCTCATCCCGGTCCTCGACAACCGGCTCGGGCTCTTGAGCCGCATGCGCGAAGTTGCGCAGGCAAGGCTCGAGCTCGGCGAGGGAAAGCGTCACGACGTCACCGCGCTCGACTCGGAACGCATGGAACTCTCCGTGGAGGTCGCGCAACGTCGCCGGGAGCTGCGCGTCGCGCGGCTCGGACTCGCACGCGCGATCGGCGAACCGTCCAGCGCAGCCGACTGGCGACTCGAGGTGTGGAGCGCTCCTCTCGAGATCTCGACGAGCGAGTCCGCATGGATCGACGCCGCGCTTGCGGCACGTCCCGAAGTGCTCGCCATCGAGTGGGAGCTGCGGGCGCGCGAGGAGGAGGAAGCGATCGCACGTGGCCAAGCATTCGGTGGCGCGACGATCGGTCTCGATGCGGAGCGCGATGGCGATTGGTCCGTCGGCCCGGGAATCGCGACGCCACTGCCTTTGTTCGACACCGGTAGCACGCGGGCCGAACGTGCCCGAGCACTGACGTCCGAGGAACGCCACCGACTGACGGAAGCGCAGCGCGGCGTGGTCGAAGACGTGCGCAGCGCGCTCGCGATCTCGATCGGCGCACAAGAGGACCACGAGCGCGTCGTGCGGGACTTGATTCCTCTGCAGGAGCAGCGCCGAGCGGAGATCGAGGAGGCCTATCGGCAGGGCTTCGTCGATGTCACGGCGCTTCTCTTCGCCGACCAAGCCCTTCAACAGGCGCAAGCGCGTCGCATCGAACTTGCGCGGAGCGTTTCGCTCGCACAGAGCCGCCTTCAGCGCTCTGTCGGCGGCCCGTTGTATTTCCGCGCGACAGCGACCAACGACACGGAGCGATCCCAGCCATGAACGAACTGTCCTTTCAGCGCGCCGATGCGCGCACCGTCCGAGCTTGGAGCGGCCTGACCGCGGGACTCTTGCTCGCTCTCACAGGTATCGCTTGCGGCGGTGCGGCCGGTGAGTCCGATCACGACGGCCACGATCACTCATCGAGCGAGCACGGCGACGACGGCCACGAGGCCGAGCAGGCCGTACCGAAGACGGATGCTCACCACGTCGCGGAGAATCGTCGCGAATGCGAGGACGACGTCGCACTTCCGCAGGGCGCGCTGGAGCGTTACGGGATCGATGTCGCGCCAGTACGCGCGATCACGCTCACGCCGACGGTGTCGGCGCCGGGGCACTTGGCGTTTCCCGAAGGCGCGGTTGCGCGTGTGGGATCGGCGGTCGCCGGACGCATCGCCGAAGTGCGCGTGCGATCGGGCGCGAGCGTGGCCGCGGGAGATCCTGTTCTCGTCGTCGAGAGCCCTGAGCTCGGCGAGGCGCAGAGCGATTACCTTCAGAGACGCACCGTCGCTGCAACGGCGACTCCTTCCGTCGAGCTCGCGCGGGGTGCCTACGACCGCGCCAAACAGCTCTACGACACGGTGCAAGGGATCGCGCTCTCAGACGTACAGCGGCGCGAGGCCGAGCTGCGTCAGCTGGAAAGGGACCGTGAAGTTGCGCGCGCGGCGGAAGCCGCGGCCTTCAACCGGCTGCTGCTGTTTGGAATGAGCGACACGTCCATTCGCGAGCTCGAGCAGACCGGCAAGATCCGGCCGCGCTTTACGATCGTCGCGCCGATCTCCGGTCGAGTGGTCGAGGTCGCGGTGAAGCTCGGCGAGCTCGTCGATCCCGCGAAGGACCGGCTGCTCGTCATCGGCGACTCGTCGACATTGTGGGCGATCGCGGAGGTCAGCGAGTCGCGCCTCGCGGAGGTCGCGCTCGGCGCGCCCGCGCGCGTACGCGTGCCTGCGCTCGAGCATGCAGCCTGCGCGGGCCGCGTGGCGGCCGTCCCCGTCACGATCGAGGCCTCGACGCGCACCGCCGAAGTCCGCATCGAGGTTCCGAATCCCGACGGGGCGATGTTGCCGGGGATGTTCATCCAGGTCGAGATCGATTCCTCGCGCGGCGCAGGCACGCCGATGCTCGCCGTTCCTGATGGCGCCGTGTTGATGGTAGAGGGCAAACCGTCGGTCTTCATCCCGATCGAGCCGGGCGGCAGTGTCTTCTGCAAGCACGAAGTGGAGATCGGTGTCGCGGTGGGTGAGCACATTCCGGTGCTCGCTGGTCTGGTGGCGGGCGACGTCGTCGTCGTCGCCGGAGCGTT
>JANLUN010000427.1:0-1265 GCA_031363505.1 Planctomycetota bacterium
ACCGCTCGCAATGTATGAGAGCTGGAGGACGAAGCGCGGCGGTGGATCCCCGGGAAGGATTCGAACCTTCATTGACGGGGCCAGAACCCGTTGTCCTGCCGTTAGACGACCGGGGAAGAGGCGGGAGTTCTAACCGAGGCGGCGGCGCTTCTCAACCGCTCGCGGCGCAAGTGCGGCATCAAGTAGCGGGGAGCTCTGCGAGCGCGCGTGTGAGGCGCGCGACGCTGCGTTCGCGACCGAGCACCGCCAGCGTCTCGAAGATGCCGGGCGAGGCTGCCGAGCCCGTCACCGCGACCCGCACGGGTTGCGCCAGCTTGCCGAGCGCGAGCCCCTCGTGGCGAGCGCGCGCGACTTCAAAGGCGGCTTCGATCGCGGCGACGTCCCATTTCCCTGCATGCGACAACTCGTCGAGCAGATCCTTCACAGCCGGCACGACCGCCGCCTTCCAGTGCTTGCGCACCGCGTCGGCTTCGTAGCTGAGCGCATCGTCCGCGACTGCGAAGAAGCGCGCGCGCTGCGCCATCTCGGCGAGCGTCTTGCTGCGTTCGCGCAGCAGATCGGCGACGCCCTCGAGTTCAGCGCTCGGTTCCACGGGTGTGCCGGCCTCGGCGAGGAACGGCAACAGCTCGCGTACCAATCGCTCGCGCGGCAGCTCCTTGATGTAGTGCTGGTTCAGCCAGTCGAGCTTGGCGGGATCGGCCTGGCCCGCGGCGCGCTGCACGGCGGGCAGATCGAAAAGCGCGCAGATCTCGTCGCGGGAGAAGAGTTCCTGGTCGCCGTGCGACCAGCCGATTCGCACCAGCCAGTTGCACATTGCCTCCGGCAGATAGCCCGCCGCCTGGAAGTGCTGCACCGACACCGGATCGCGGCGCTTCGAGAGCTTCTTGCCGTTGGCGCCGACGATCAGCGGTACATGCGCGAAGCGCGGCGGCGTCGCGTCGAGCGCGCCGTAGAGCGCAAGCTGGAACGGGGTGTTGTTCAGGTGATCGGCGCCGCGGATCACGTCCGTGATGCCCATCGCGATGTCGTCGACGACGACGGCGAGGTGATAGAGCGGACTGCCGTCGGTGCGGCGGATCACCATGTCGCCGATCTCGCGCGCGTCCTGGCCGCTCGGGCCGAAGACCAGATCGTCGAAGCCGAGCATCCCGTCCTTCGGCACGCGCAGCCGCACGGCGTGGGGGCCGCAGCTGGGACCGTGGTTCGCGGCGGCGCAGCGACCGTCGTAGGTCCACTTCGCTCCCGTCGCGACGGTCGCTTGGCGG
>JANLUN010000449.1:0-2105 GCA_031363505.1 Planctomycetota bacterium
TGCGCGCGGTGTCGGGGCTCGCGGCATCGGGCGGTGTCGGTGCGAGCGGCAGACTCGCAACGCTCGCGTGCGCCGAGGGAGCGGGTGCCGTGGCGGACGGCAGCGCCGAACGGTCGTCGGCGCGCGCCGGCTCTTCGTGCGTTCCCAGTGCGATCTTCGCGAACAGCTCTTCGAGCGACGGACGGCGCCACGACAATTCCCTCAGCGCCCAACCGCGCATCTGCGCGAGCGCTCCAACGTCTTCGCGCAAGTCTTCGTCGCACACGATGTCGAACTGATGGTGAACGCCGACGCGGCCTCGGTCCTCGATCGCGCGAACTCCCGCAAGCGTGGAGATGAGCCGCATCGCGCTCGCGACGTCGCCTCCGACCACGGCTTCGAGCCGGACGTGGCTCCGCTGCGCGAGCTGCTTGACGAGCTCCGCTTGCGTTCCGTCGGCAGCGATGCGACCGCGGTGAAGAATGATGACGCGCGGACAGACCGCCTCGATCTCGGGCAGGATGTGCGACGACAGGATCACCGTGTGACGCGTCGCGAGCTCGCGGATGAGCGCGCGCACTTCGATGCGTTGGATCGGATCGAGACCGCTCGTCGGTTCGTCGAGGATGAGCACTTCCGGATCGGGCAGCAGCGCGACCGCGAGGCCGACCCGCTGGCGCAAACCGCGCGAGAGATTGCCGATGAGGTCGCGTGCGCGATCCGTCACGCCGACGCGCTCGAGCACCATCGGAATGCGGCTCTTCGCGACGCTGCGCGGCATGTCGTGGAGCCGCGCCTGGAACTCGAGCATCTCGATCACGCGATGTTCGCGGTACAGCGCGACGCTCTCCGGCAAGTAACCGATGCGCCGCCGCACTTCCATCGACTGCCGCAGCACGTCGAAACCCGCGACGCTCGCCGCACCCGAGCTGGCCGGCAGATAGCCGGCGAGAATGCGCAGCGTCGTGGTTTTTCCGGCACCGTTCGGCCCCAAGAAGCCGACGACTTCCCCGCGTGCGATCTCGAACGAGATGGAATCGACGGCGACGACGGACCCGAAGCGACGGGTCAACTGCGAAACACGGATCACGTCGCGCAGCGTAACGGTCGCGCTCTCAAGCCTCAACCCGAGCGACGCTCACCGCGATGAACGCGCGCGCGCCGTCGTCGCAGATAGACGATCGGCGTCGCAGAGGGACGATCGGCCGCGCGCGCACTCGACGATCCCGGTGAGCGCTCGCGCACGATTCGCGCGGCGCGCCCGCACACTTCGCGGAGTGAGCGTGCGCACGGGCTGCCGTTCGAGCACGCGCAGCCTTTGCGCTGGGCATGCCCGCAGCCTCGCGACAAGTCCGAGCAGCTCCGTGAATAGACGCGTTCAACGCGCGTGAGTGCCGCTCTCGTCAGGCCTTCACTTCGAAGTCGGCGTCGACGGCGTCGTCTTTTTTCTGCGCGTCGCCCGCTCGCCCGCTCGGGCCCTGCGGTCCTTCCGGAGTCGGTTGGGCGCCGGCCCCCGGCGCCGCATTCGCCGCGTACACCGCTTCGCCGAGCTTCTGTGCCTTTGACTGCACGTTCGCGATCGCGCGCTGAATTGCATCCTTGTTTTCGCCGGTGAGCGCTTGCTTCAGCTCGCTCACGGCGTCGTCGACGTTTTTCGCGTCGTCCGGTTTGAGCTTCGAACGGTGCTCGGCGAGCTGCTTCTCGGTTTCGTGGACCAGGTGATCGCCTTGGTTCTTGAGATCGATCACCTCGCGCTTGGCCTTGTCTTCGGCCGAGTGGGCTTCCGCGTCGCGCCGCATGCGCTCCACTTCCTCCTTAGAGAGGCCGGAAGAGGACTCGATGCGGATCTGCTGCTGCTTGCCCGTGCCCTTGTCGACCGCCTTGACGCTGAGGATGCCGTTGGCGTCGATGTCGAACGTGACTTCGATCTGGGGCATGCCGCGCGGCGCGGGCGCGATGCCGTCCAGGTGGAACTTGCCCAGCGGACGGTTGTCGCGCGCGAACTCGCGCTCGCCTTGAAGGACGTGGATCTCGACGCTGGGCTGGCTGTCGCTCGCCGTCGAGAACACCTGACTCTTCGACGTCGGGATCGTCGTGTTGCGCTCGATCAGTCGCGTGCACACACC
>JANLUN010000464.1:0-4630 GCA_031363505.1 Planctomycetota bacterium
CCGAAGCCAAGCTGCGCCTTTCCGCGCGCGATCGCGCCGGCGTCGCGGCGGCGGAGGAGAGGGGACCGTTCCGACTGCCCCTGATCGAGGCGGCGCGCCCCGAGCGCGTGACGGTGGCCCTGCCCGACGCCAAGGCGGAGGGCATGCGTCTCGTGACAGGCAATGAGAGCTTCCCGTACTACTTCGGCGGACAAGGCGACGAAATCGAGAACAAGCGGTTCGTCCAGGCCGGTCTCGATCGTTTCAACGGTGCGCTCGGCCAGACGGGACGACAGATCTCGTGGGCCATCGCCTACGCCGCCGGCGAGATCGAGGACTTCTACCTCGACGAGCACGAGGTCACGTGCGGCCAATTCCTGGAGTTCGTGAACGACCAAGACAAAGGCTACAGCGACCGCGCCCACTGGCCGGATGCAAGCGCAGCGGGCGATGCGGCGCGCATCGCCGAGTTGAAGACGCGTCTTGCGAGCACGGCACGCGAGCTTCCCGTGACCGACGTGACATGGGACGAGGCCAATGCGTACGCGCACTGGATCGGCAAGCGCTTGCCGTCGTGGGTGGAGTGGGAGTACGCCGCGCGCGGCGGTCAGGCGTACCGGCCGTTCGCGGCCTGCGCGTCCGCGAGCTCGAAGACGTCCGAGATCAACGTCGCGCGCAACGATGGCGCGCGTGAAGCCTGGCCGCGCGGAACAGGCGCGGACATCACGCCCGACACGTCGCTCGCGAACCTGACCGGCAACGTCGCCGAGTGGACGTCGAGCCCCGACCTGACGCAGGGCAAGGAAGGCGTCGACATGGCTCGTCACGCCGCGGAGCACGCGCGCGTGCTGCTGCGTCCGGAGGACGCGCGGTGCACGCACTATTGGGCGGTCGGCGGATCGTATGCGCGCAGCGTCTTGAACTTCTTCACGTACGACAGCCGCGTCCGCGGATCGCGCCGGCCATCGCTCGGCTTCCGTTGCGCGGCGTCGCTCTCCGACGTGCGCGGCAAGCTTGCCGACGGCCGTTTCCAAGCGCAGGAATCGGCGGGGGCTATCCCGAAATGAGGTGCTCGGTGATGATCGACCAGAATCGAATCCGCGGATCCCGCCGCGCTGAGGAGTCTCCCTTGAAAGTGTGCTTCGCCCTCTTGTTCGCCGTCGGTGTGGTCGCCTGCAAGAGCGCCGAGACGCAACCGCAAAAGCCGCTGCCGTTCCACGTCGCCGTGATCCCGATCCAAGACGCGCGCATCCGCGAGGTCAAGGAGAGCGAAGACGATGCGACCGCGATGCGGCTCGCTCCCGACTACGGTGTGCTGACGGAGCGAATCGCGGGCGCGCTGTCGAACGGGACGTTCACGCGCGTCTCGCTGCTCACGCCGCGCACGGCAGCCGCGCCGGTCGACGCGAGCGCGGGTTCCGCGGACGCCGCCCTCGACGACGACCATTGGCAGAGACAGGCACGCGAGCTCGGAGCCGATCTGATCGTCGAGTGCGAGCTGTCGTACGCGCCCGTCGTCCGCCGCGACACGAACGGCAATTTCTGGCTGAACCTGCCCTTGTTCTTGCTCGGCGGTCCGTTCTGCTACTTCCTCAAGGACCAGGCGTATTCCGCGGATGTCGAGCTCGCCGGAACGTTCCACGACCTGCGCGCGATGGAGCGCACGAGCGCGCAGCTCGCCGACCGTCAGGCGCGCGTCGTGTCGACGAACGCTCGCTTCCAGGGCGTCGACATGAACTTCATCCAGCGCGCGCAGGGCAACGTGGGCAAGTACGCGGTGTCGCTCCTCATTCCGTCGGGCTTCCTGGCGAAGGACAGCCGCAAGCTCGCGCACGAGCTCGACACCGAAGTGGTGAACGACATCTCGGCCGGTTTCGCGAAGAGCGTGCAGCAGAAGCGCGAGGACTTGGTGCGCAGCACGTTCGTGTCGCCGTTCTACCTCGATCCAGATCAAGTGCTCCTGACCGTCGAGGGCGCACAACTGCGCGTGCGCGGCCCGGTCTATCTGCTGCCGAACAGCGACGTCGACAGCATGGTGGAGTTCCGGTTGAAGCTCGCGGGCAAGTCCGTCGAGCGCGAGTTCGGCGAGCCCAAGCACGAACCCGGTCCCGGTGGACGGCAGTATTCTCGGTACGACATCGACGAGCTCATCGAGCTTGGAGACGGCGAGGGTCTGTTGACGCTCGAGCTCGTCGCCGTGAAACGGAATGTTCGCAGCTACACGTTCGCGGTGCCGGCGCGCATGCCCAACGTCGCACCCGAGCACTGAGCGTCGCGCCCGGCGTCAGCTCACATCCGGAACGCCGTCGAAGAAGTCGACGATCCCCGTCTCTAGCGAGTACTCCGCTCCCACGACGAGCAGTCCAGATTTCGAGATCAACTGCTCGAGCACTTCCGATCCGTGTCGCAGGTGATTCGCCGACGCGCGGATGTTGGCGCGCACGGCTTGCTCCACGAGCGCGCCGGGGCTGATCGCGGGCTCGCGCACGAGCAGCGGCTCGACGGACGGGCGGATGCGGTCGACGATCGCTCGCAAGTTGCGTGACTGATCCTTCGTCGGCCGGCCCAGCTCTTCCAGCGTCGCGAGGATCGCACCGCAGATCGAGTGGCCCAGCACGACGACGAGGCGCGATCCGTAGCGCGAGGCAGCGAACTCGACGCTGCCGACCTGCGACGGCGCGACGACGTTGCCCGCGACGCGGATCACGAACAGATCGCCGAGCCCTTGGTTGAACACGAGCTCCGCCGGAACGCGCGAGTCCGAGCAGCCGAGGATGATCGCGAAGGGTGATTGGTTCGTCGCGGGATCGCTGCGTCGCGACCAGCTCTCGAAGGTCTCGCGCGCGTGATCGCCGGTCACGAATCGACGGTTGCCTTCTTGCAGTCGAGCGAGTGCTTCTCGTGCGGGGATCATCGCGTCTTGTTCCCGTTGGAAAGGTTGTACGCATCACGCGTCGGCTTCACCGCGCGCGCGAAGTGCAAAGGCCGGCGCAAGTTGCCTGGTCCCGGTGCGGGCCGCGCGAGCGCGACCCACTCGCGGTAGACCTCCATGTACTCATGCGTGTCGGCGAACACGTCGCAATGGTCGTCTCCGGCGCGCGCGCGTTCCACTCCCGTCTCACGCGCCGGAGCCAGACGCGCGCGTAGCTCGCCGGAGCGGTTCTCGCGGCCGAGCAGGTGTGCGCCGCCCGTCATCTGAGCGCCCCCAGGTCCTCGTGGATGCGCTCGAAAGCGACCGCACGGATCTGCTTGGTCAGCGGGTAAGTCTCCTTGCCGATGTGGATCACGTCGAGACGTTCGAGGCCTAGATCCTCGAGCGCGATCCGCATCGACGGCGTCACTGCGGGCGCGATCGTGTGTTTGAACTCGAAGCCGAACCGGCGTGAGCCACGGACGACGAGCAAGTCAAGCTCCGCACCCTGGTGAGTTCCCCAGAAGTAACAGTCGCGCCAGTCCACGCGCACTCGACGGACGACCTCGGAGAGCGCGAATCCCTCGAACGAAGCTCCGAGCTTGGGGTGTCGTTCCAGGGCGGCCGCGTCGGGGATCCGAAGCAGGGCGTGCAGGAGACCGCTGTCGCGAACGTAGACCTTGGGCGACTTCACGACGCGCTTGCCGACGTTCTCGCTCCACGGCCGCAGCAGGCGGACCATGAACGTGTCGGTGAGCACGTCGATCCAGCGGCGCACGGTCTTGTCCGTGACGCCAAAGGCGCGCGCGAGCTCGGAGCTGTTCCAGGTTTGGCCATGGTAGTGCGTCAGCATGGTCCAGAAGCGTTCCAGCGTCTGTGACGGGAGCGTGATGCCGAGCTGTGGAAGGTCGCGCTCGAGATAGGTGCGGATGAATTGCTCGCGCCACTCCCGGCTCTTCACCTCGCCGCGCGCGAGAAACGAGAGTGGGAAGCCGCCACGGAGCCAGGCCTGCCGCCAACGCTGGATGCCGACCTCGCCGGTCGCGAAGCCGTCGAGCTCCCGGTAGGCGATGCGCCCCGCGAGGGATTCGGCGCTCTGGCGCAGCAGCGCCGGCGCCGCGCTACCCAGGATCAGGAAGCGGGCTCGCCGCGGCTTGCGATCTGCGAGGACGCGCAGCAGCGGGAAGAGGTCTTCGCGCCGCTGGATCTCGTCGAGCACGACCAGTCCGCGCAGCGATTCGAGCGCGGTCGACGGGTCGGCGAGGCGGGCGAGGTCGGCCGGTCGTTCGAGATCGAAGTGCACGGTCGGCCCCGCCCAGCCCTCGGTCACCGTTCTGGCCAGCGTCGTCTTGCCGACTTGTCTCGCGCCGACGATCGCGACGATCGGAAAGTCGGACAGGAGTCGTCGAACCTCCTTGATCGCATCGGCGCGCGCTTCCATCGAGATGGAAGGTACCATGAAAAATCGGATGTTCACACCGACAATTCATGGTGTGCTCCGTCGCCGAACTACGATCGAGAACTGCGACCCAGCTCGTACGCCTCGCGCGACGGACGCACGGCTCGCGCGAAGTGCAGAGGCCGGCGCAATCCGCCCGGCCCCGGCGCGGGTCGCGCGAGCGCGAGCCACTCGCGATAGACCTCCATCGATTTATGTGTGTCGACGAACACGTCGGCGTACTCATCGCCTGCGTGCGCGCGTTCGACCTTCACGCGCTGGTGCCAGCAGTGCATGCCGCT
>JANLUN010000466.1:0-1029 GCA_031363505.1 Planctomycetota bacterium
GAAGAGAAAGCCGTCGCGCTCGACGGTGCCGACGACGCCACCGGCGCTTGGACCGGCTTCGAGCACGGTGACTTGATGACCGGCGCGCACCAAGTCGAACGCGCAGGCCAGACCGGAAAGGCCCGCACCGACAACGACGACGCGCCGATCGCTCACACCGTCAGGTTAGACGGCCGGCGCGAATTCTCAACCGAGCGCGCTCAGCGCCGCAACTTCGCCAGCACGCTGTGATGGCGGCTGTACCCGAAGTAGATCACGAAGCCGATCGCAAGCCAGGCACCGAGGCGCCACCAGTTCTCCGCAGGAAGCGAGAACATGAGCAAGAGGCAGCACGCGATGCCGAGGATCGGAACCAGCGGGACCATCGGACAGCGGAACGGACGTTCCGCGTCCGGGTTCGTCTTGCGCATGATCAAGACCGCGGCGCACACGATCACGAACGCGAGCAGCGTTCCGATGTTCGTCAGGTGAAGTAGGGCGTCGATGGGCAGGAATCCCGCCAAGCACACGACGAATACACCCACCAAGATCTGGCTCTTGTACGGCGTGCGGAACTTGGGATGGACCGCCGAGAAGAAGCTCTTCGGCACCATGCCGTCCCGCGCCATCGCCAGGAACACGCGTGGGCCGCTGAGCATCATCACGAGGAGCACGGACGTGATCCCGGCGACGCCGGCCGCAGCGATCAGGAACTCCGCCCAAGGAAGGCCCGCCTGTTTGAAGGCATCGGAAACGCCCGCGTCCTTGCTGATCAGGCTGAACTTCACCATCCCCGTGAGTACCGCGACGACGGCGATGTAGAGCACGGTGCAGATGACGAGCGAGGCGATGATGCCGATCGGCACGTCGCGCTTTGGGTTACGCGCCTCTTCGGCATGCGTCGAAACGGAGTCGAAGCCGATGTACGCGAAGAAGATGATCGCCGCGCCCGCGAGCATGCCCACGGGAGCGCCGCCGGCGCCCGTCTGCCCGAGGAGGGTATGTCCGAAGAAGCTGACGCCCGTCAGTCCGTAAGGTGCGAAGGGATGC
>JANLUN010000508.1:0-3969 GCA_031363505.1 Planctomycetota bacterium
CTGAAGCGCCGCATCGACGACCTCGACGTCGACGACCAGGGGTTGCTGACGCGCACGCGCAAGCTCGATGCTCACTTGAAGGCGCAGCAAGGGCGGCTCGATCAGTTGGCTCAGTGCAAGAACCTGCACGGGATGATGGACGTGTCGGTCGAGGCCGAGAAGGACAGCTACCGGCGCCTCGCGGAGCGTTACGCCGAGCTTGAAGCGCTCTCGAACATCGACCTCGAAGGCGATGCCAACTTGCGCGTCCTACAAGCCGCGACGTTGCCGTACGAGAAAGACGGGCCCGATCGCAAGAAGGTGATCGCGCTCGGAATCATCGGCGGCCTCGCGGCGGCGACGATGTTCGCGTTCATCCGCCAGCTGGCGGACAAGCGTTTGCGCTACCCGAGCTCGATCGAGCGCCAGCTCGACGTGGTCGTACTGGCGGTCGTCCCCGAAGTGAGCTCGCTCGTGGAAGTCGAGCTGAGGCAAGCCTCGTGAGCACGACCCTGAACGGCATCGCGACGCTGCAGTCGATCGCGGACGGAATGTGGTCGTCGATGTCGCGTCTCGCGCTGTCGCGCGACAAGTCGCGCATCCTCTTCACGAGCTCTGATGCCGACGCTGGCACTTCGACGATCGCGGCCGCGACCGCGATCGGGCTCGCTCAGAACCTACGCATTGCAATCGGACTCCTCGAAATCGGGGTGCGCGAGTCCTCGCTCGCACGCAAGCTCGGTGTGCGCTCCTCGCCGGGTCTGTCGGACCTCTTGGACGGGCAGAGCACGCTCGCGCAGTGCATGCAGTCCGTGCCCGGAGTGAGCGGTCTGCGCGTCATCGTGTCGGGGACCCCGCGTGCGTCCGTGGCCGGTGAGCTCGCGACCCAGACGGCGAAGACGATGCTCGCCGAGCTCACGCACGCGCACCGGCTCGTCTTCTTCGACACGCCTCCGCTGATCGATCACTCGGTCACGCGGCTCGTTTGCCAGCAGGTCGACGCGGCGGTGCTCGTGCTGCGCGCGGGAGATTCCAACAAGGCTCGCGCGGCCGACACGCTGCGCATGTTGGAGAGCGCCGGCGTCCCCGTCCTCGGCGCGGTCGTCAATCGCTACACGGCGGACCTGCCGTTTGGGATCGGGACCGCGGTGGGGCGCTGAACTGCCGGCGCGCTCGCGCCGTCCCTACTGCGAACCGGCGCCGGCAAGTACGCCGGGACTCGGTGGCCGATCCGCTCGAACGACTCTAAGCTGCTGGGCCGGCCTGCGCTCCGACGAGCGGCACGAGGCCCGGACCCACGTGGAGAGCCGACCGATCGTCACCGCGGTATTGCCCGCGTACAACCTCGAGAAGGGGATCGCCGAGATCGTCGCGCGCACGCGTCCCTTCGTGGATCACGTCGTGGTCACCGCGGATGGCTCGCGCGACGAAACCGGACGCGCGGCACGCGAAGCCGGCGCCGTCGTCCCCGAGCCCGAACAGGTCCGCGGCAAGGGCTACGCGATCATCAAAGGCATCGCGGAAGCGAAGCGGCTCGGCTCGGGCATCGTGATCCTCATGGACTCCGACGGGCAGCACTTGCCCGAGGAGATCCCGGTCATGCTCGCGCCGCTCCTCGACGGCCGCGCGGAGCTCGTCTCGGGCTCGCGCATGCTCGGCACGCTGCGCACGTCGACGATCAACAAGTTCGGGAATTGGGGGCTGAAGCTGATCTCGTTCGCCGTCACTTGGCGTTGGCTCACCGACACCGAGACCGGCTACCGCGCGTTCCTCGGTCCGATCTTGTTCGACATTCCGCTGCATTCGCGCGGATACGAGATCGAGAGCGAGCTGATGATGAAGTCGCTTCACAAAGGACTGCGCATCGTCGAAGTCCCGATCCACGTCCCGTTCGCGGTCCCGGGCGTCACCGTGTGGGATGGATTCAAAGTCGGCTGGTACAAGGTGAAGACCGGCGTGCGTCTCAAGCTTGGATTGGAGAAGGCGTGAAGTTGTCGGAGCTCGAATCGCGCGCGAAAGCAGCGCGCGCACAAGGTCAGGAAGTCATCGTCGTCCTCGGTCTCGGATTCGTGGGCACGGCGGTGTCCGCGAACCTCGCGCGCACGCGCACCAAGTCCAAGACGACGTTCTTCGTGATCGGGATCGATCAGGACACGCCGCCCGGGCGCGAGAAGGTCGCGCGAATGAACGCGGGCCGCTCGCCGACGTACGCGTCGGATCCGAACCTCGAGGCCGTGTTCACCGAATCGGGCCGCGAAGGAAACCTCGTCGCGAGCACCGATCCGCACGCGATCGCGCTCGCCGACGTGATCGTCTCGTGCATCCAACTCGACGTGGTTCGCACCTCGGGACAGACCGACGTGCTGTCGTGCCCGACCGGAGGATACGCCGAAGCGTTGCGTATGGTCGGACGTCACATGCGTCCGGGTGCGCTCGTGTGCGTCGAGAGCACGCTGCCGATCGGCATGTGCGACCGCGTGCTCTATCCCGCGCTGTGCGAGGGCCAGAAGAGCGCCGGCGTCGACGTGCGCGCGAACCCGCCGCGCCTCGCGTACTGCTACGAGCGCGTGATGCCCGGCCCCGACTACCTCGACTCGGTGAACAACTATTGGCGCGCGTACGCCGGCGTCGATGCGAAGAGCGCCGACGGCGCGCGCGACTTCTTGTCGAAGTACGTGAACGTCGAGAAGTACCCGCTGTGGCGGCACAAATCCACGCGCGCCGCGGAGATGTCGAAGCTGCTCGAGAACTCGTACCGCGCGACGAACATCGCGTTCATCGAGGAGTGGGCGAGGCTCGCCGAAGGCGCCGAGGTCGACCTGTTCGACGTCGTGCGCTCGGTGCGCGTGCGCAAGGGAACGCACGACAACATGATGCTGCCGGGGCTCGGCGTCGGCGGTTACTGCCTCACGAAGGATGCGCTCCTCGCCGCGTTCGGCGCGCAGTCGATCCTCGGGATCGACGCGGCGCTGCCGTTCTCACGGCGCGCGATCCTGACGAACGAGAAGATGCCGCTCCGTGCGGTCGAGCTCGTTCAGCGGCATCTCGGAACGAAGCTCAACGGCAAGACTGCGGTCATGTACGGCGTGACGTACCGCGCGGGCGTCGCGGACACGCGCAGCTCACCGACGGAGACCGTCGGACGCGGGTTGATGGAGCTCGGTGCGCGAGTGCGCGCGCACGATCCGCTGCTCACGACGTGGGACGAGCTGCCGGACGTGCCGCTCGTCGCCGATCCGGCGGAGGCGCTCACCGGAGCCGAGATCGTCGTGATCTGCCTGCCCGACTCGTACTACCGCACGACGATCGCGCCGCTGCTCGCCGAACGTTTGCAGCGCGGCGCCGTCGTGATCGATCCGTGGAACCAAGTCGGCGACGAGATTGCCGGCGTGCTCGCGCGCCGCGGAGTTCCGGTCGAAGTGTTCGGCCGAGGCGACATGCCGCGCGTCGACGAGCGCAGCTGATCGACGCGGCGTCAGCTCGCCGCCCGCGGGGGCTTCGAACCGTGCACGACGCGCACGGTGTCGCGCGCGATCAGGAGCTCCTCGTCGGTGGGGATCACCCACGCCGCCAGGCGCGATCCGTCGCGCGTGATGGGCCCGGTGCGGCCGCCGACGAGCGCAGCGTTGCGCTCGGGATCGAGATCGAGGCCCATCCATTCGAGTCCGGCGCAGATGCGTGCGCGAACGGACGGCGCGTTCTCGCCGATGCCGCCGGCGAACACGATCGCCTCCGCGCCGCCCATCATCGCGAGGTACGCGCCGATGTACTTGCGCGCGCGATGGGCGAAGAGATCGATCGCAAGACGGGCGCGTCGGTCGCCGTTCTCGGCTTCCTCGGCCAAGAGATCGCGCATGTCGGCCGTCAATCCCGAGACGCCGAGGAGGCCCGACTGGCGATTGAGCATCGCCGTGACTTCCTGCAGCGAGAGGCCTTCCTTCTCGGACAAGAACTCCAGCACGGACGGATCGACGTCGCCCGATCGCGTGC